>NZ_JBHTWX010000071.1:0-47051 GCF_042792155.1 Kitasatospora sp. NPDC056651
GCCCCCATCCGTTCCCCGGATGGGGGTGGCCGCCCGCGGCGTTCCTCAGGCCCGCTTGGGGCTGGTGACGGCGACCAGCTCGGTGCCGTCCTCGGACAGCCGCAGCTCGGTGCGCAGCTCGGCCAGCTCGCCGAGGTGGTGCAGGTGGGTGCCGCCGCAGAAGATCCGCGCGCCGCCCTCGGGCAGCTCGCAGTGCCACTGGCGGCGGGCGGTGAGCTCGGGGCCGGGCACCTCGATGCGGACCGGGGCGTCGGCGGCGACCCAGGCGGCGAGCCGGGCGTTGACGGCCTCGGTGAGGGCGGGCAGGGCCTCGGCGAGGGCCGGGAACTCCTCGGTGGCGTCCGCCGTGAAGCCCTTCTTCTTCAGCGACTTGCCGAGCCGGTAGGTGTCCGTGCTGGCCGCGGTGTCCATCACGGAGCTCGCCATGGCGAGGCTGTCGAAGTCCGGGTTGCCGAAGGCGTCCGAGCGGCCCGGGTCCTTGCGCCAGCGCGGGGAGAGCGCGGCGTTCAGGGCGAGGGCGAGCAGGTGGCAGCCGCTGTGCGAGGCGCTGAGGGCGCCCCGGCGCTCGACGTCGACGGCGAGCGCCGCGGTACGGCCGACGACGTCACCGGGGTCGGTGTCGAGGACGTGCAGGACCAGCCAGGACCACTCCTCGTCACCGCGCCGGACCGGGATGTCGGCGCCGACCAGCAGCTCCCCGCCCGCCGGGCCGACGGCGCCGGTCAGGCAGTCGACCACGGCCAGCCCGGTGCCGTCCACGGTCAGGGTGCCGAGGTCGGCCGGCTGGTCGGGCCAGGTGTGGTCGAGCGGGTGGAACGGGGTCGCCTCGGTGACGACGGCGTACCGGCCGTCGGCCAGCGGGTGCACCGCGAGCACCGGGGACTCGCCGGTCACCGCCCCGGCCGGGAAGCTGACGTGGGTGGTGGGGAGGGGCATGCCTGGCTCCGGTGAAGGTGGGACGACGAGGGTGGGGCGGGTGCGGCACTGGGCCGCGGCCCGCCCCCCATTCTGCCCTCCGCCCGTCCGGCCCCTCAGCCCAGCGTCGGCAGTTTGATCAGCACCAGCAGCGCGACCAGCTGCACCGCCGAGGCGGCGGCGGCCTTGCCCCAGGGCAGGTCGTGCAGCCGCCGGACCATGCTGGTCAGCAGGTACCCGCAGAGCATCCAGGTGGCCCAGCCGACGAGCTGGACGACGGCGCTGCCGGAGGGCAGCACCAGGTCGAGCAGCAGCCGGGGCGCGTCGGTCAGCCAGCCGATCAGCGCGGCCAGACCGATGGTCGCCTTCCACGGGCCGTCGCCGCCCAGCTGGCGGGCCAGCGCGTAGGTGACCGTGCCGAAGATCGCGCCGGTCACGGTGAAGCCGATGGCGGCGGCGAAGATGGCGGTCAGCGCCACGGTGAAGGTGGAGTTGACGATGTCGTCATGGGTCAGCCCTATGCCGAGCACCGCGAGCGCGCCGTAGACCAGCGAGACGGTGAGGGCCGGCAGCCAGACCTGGTGGTCGCGGGTGCGGTCGAAGATCGCGGTCGGGGTGCGGAACAGGCCGAGGAACAGCTCGCGCCAGTGCGGGCGGGGCCCGGCGACGTGCGGGGCGGACTGGCCGCCGGCCCGGTAGACGGCGACGTTGTCCTGGCCGTAGTCCTGGCCGTACGGCTGTTCCTGCTCGTACGGCGGCTGGTACGGCTGCTGGTACGACTGCTCGTCGTAGCCCTGGTCCGGACCGTAGCCCTGCCCGGGCCCGTACGGCGGCTGCTGTCCGTGGCCGCCGTCGTAGTAGCCCTGGTCCCCCGCGTACGGGTCGCCGACCGGGAAGGCCCGGGTGCTGCCGGGCCGGTCCGCCGGGTACGGGTCGTACCCGCCGCCCGCCGGGTGACCCTGCCCACCGGGCACGCCGCCGTGCCCGCCCGGCCCGGACGGCCCGCCGTGCCCGCCGTGTCCGCCCTGCCCACCGGGCACGCTCGGGTGCGAGGTCGTGAAGTACTCGGGCCCGTCCGTCCCCCCGTGCCCCCCGGAGGCCCCCGGCGGCGGCGGAGGGGCCGACCACCCGCCGTGCGGACGGTCGGCACCCTGACCGCTGTCGTATCGATTACCAGCCACGGTCCGAAGGTACCCGTCCGACCGGGTGCGCGTCGGCCCCGGACGAAGCCGGGGCCGGTTTGCAGCGAGGCTGAGACGAACGGGTCCGAAAAAGCCGCTACCGCTGCGCGCTGACCGACGGCCCGTGCACCGCCGCGGCCGCGCTGGTGCCGGCCGGGCAGCCGCCCGGGCCGGCCGAGGTGCGGACGGCGCCGACCGGCAGCAGGGTGCCGCAGGCGATCCGGATGCCGTTCGGCAGCTCGTTGTCCGACTCCACGATCGCGCCGTCGCCGATCACCGCGCCGTCCAGCGCCGAGCGGGCGCCGACGGTGGCGAAGGCACCCACGATCGAGTCCTTGACCAGGGTGTCCGGGCCGATCACCGCGCCCGGCAGGATCACGCTGCCCTCGACGATCGCACCGGCCTCGACCACCGCGTCCTCTGCGACCACGGTGCCGCCGCTGAGCACCGCGCCCGGGTCGACGGTGGCGCCGGGCAGCAGCAGGGCGTCGCCGGTCGGGCCGGGGACGGCCGGCGAGTCGACCTTGCCGAGCACCAGGTCGGCCGAGCCGCGAACGAACGCCGCCGGGGTGCCCAGGTCCAGCCAGTACGAGGTGTCGACGACGCCGCGCAGCAGCGCGCCGGTGGCCAGCAGCTCGGGGAAGGTCTCGCGCTCGACGGACACCTCGCGGCCGGCCGGGATGCGGTCGATCACGGACCGGGTGAAGACGTAGCAGCCGGCGTTGATCTGGTCGGTGACGATCTGCTCCGGGGTCTCCGGCTTCTCCAGGAACTCCAGCACCCGGCCGTCCGCGTCGGTCGGGACGAGGCCGAAGGCGCGCGGGTCCTCGACCCGGGTCAGGTGCAGCGTGACGTCGGCCCCGGCGGCCACGTGGCCGTCGCGCAGGGCGGCGATGTCGACGCCGGAGAGGATGTCGCCGTTGAAGACCAGGACCGGCTCGTCCGGACCGCAGGTCAGACCGGAGGCGGCGTTGCGGATGGCCCCGCCGGTGCCCAGCGGCTCGCGCTCGGTCAGGTAGACGAGCTCGATCCCGTACGGGGTGCCGTCCTGGAAGTGGTCCTCGAACACCTCGGCCAGGTAGGAGGTGGCCAGCACGACGCGGGTGACGCCGGCCGCGGCCGCGCGGGCCAACTGGTGCGCGATGAACGGGACGCCCGCCACCGGCAGCATCGGCTTGGGGGTGTGGGTGGTCAGCGGACGCAGTCGCGTGCCCTTACCACCGACCAGCATGATCGCCTCGGTCATGGTCTGCGCTGTTCCCCTTGTGCTCTCTGCGGCCCGGCCCGGCGGGCCGATACCTCCGTCGTCGGTCTGGACCCGGCCGTCCGGCCGGGTCGCCGCCCGTCCGGGGCTTCCGTCCGGAGCGGGCGGACCGGCGCGGGACCGGTCCGGGCCTACTGTATTTGCTTCCGACCGAATGCCCGTCCGGCACCTGTGCGATTGCCGCCGGCCGGCGTCCGCCCGCCGCGCCGGCGCGGGCCGCGCGGGCCCCCAAAGGCCCGGCCCGGCGGGCGCGTTGACGGCGTCCTCCGGGCCGGGCAGTTGTAGCAGAACTGTCGAACAGCGGTCGCTACGCGTCCACCGTCGCGGGCTCCTCGGACTCGGCCGGCGGGGTCGCCTTCACCGAGTCGAGCAGCAGCTGGGCCACGTCGACCACCTTCAGGTGCTCCTTGGCCGCGCCCTCGTTCTTCTTGCCGTTGACCGAGTCGGAGAGCATCACCAGGCAGAACGGGCAGGCGGTGGAGACGATGTCCGGGTTCAGCGACAGCGCCTCGTCCACGCGCTCGGTGTTGATCCGCTTGCCGATGCGCTCCTCCATCCACATCCGGGCACCGCCGGCGCCGCAGCAGAAGCCGCGCTCCTTGTGCCGGTGCATCTCCTGCTGGCGCAGACCGGGGACCTTGTCCATGATCTCGCGCGGCGGGCTGTAGACCTTGTTGTGGCGGCCCAGGTAGCAGGGGTCGTGGTAGGTGATCAGGCCCTCGACCGGGTTGACCGGGACGAGCTTGCCCTCGTCGATCAGGTGCTGCAGCAGCTGGGTGTGGTGGATGACCTCGAAGTGGCCGCCCAGCTGCGGGTACTCGTTGGCGATGGTGTTGAAGCAGTGCGGGCAGGTGGCCACGATCCGCTTGACCGGGGCGTCCTCCAGCGCGGCGTTCAGCGTCTCCACGTTCTGCGCGCCGAGCATCTGGAAGAGGAACTCGTTGCCCAGTCGGCGCGGGGAGTCACCGGTGCAGGTCTCCTCCTTGCCGAGGATCGCGAACTTCACGCCCGCGGTGTGCAGCAGCTCGGCGAAGGCCTTGGTGGTCTTCTTGGCCCGGTCCTCCAGGGCACCGGCGCAGCCGACCCAGTAGAGGTACTCGACCTCGGCGGGGTCGATGTCCTCGCCGATCACCGGCACCACGATGCCGGTCTCCTTCTTGAGCTCCTTGACCCAGTCCAGGCGCGCCTTGGTGGCCAGGCCCCACGGGTTGCCCTTGTTCTCCAGGTTCTTGAGCATCGTCCCGGCCTCGGTCGGGAAGTTGCTCTCGATCATGACCTGGTAGCGGCGCATGTCGACGATGTGGTCGACGTGCTCGATGTCCACCGGGCACTGCTCGACGCAGGCGCCGCAGGTGGTGCAGGACCACAGCACGTCCGGGTCGATGACGCCGTTCTCTTCCGCGGTGCCGATCAGCGGGCGCTCGGCCTCGGCCAGGGCGGCCGCCGGGACGTCCCGGAGCTGCTCGGCGGTGGCCCGCTCCTCCCCCTCCACGTCCTTGCCGCCGCCGGCCAGCAGGTACGGCGCCTTGCCGTAGGCGTGCTCGCGCAGGCTCATGATCAGCAGCTTCGGCGAGAGCGGCTTGCCGGTGTTCCAGGCCGGGCACTGCGACTGGCAGCGGCCGCACTCGGTGCAGGTGGAGAAGTCGAGGATGCCCTTCCAGGAGAAGTGCTCGACCTGGGAGACGCCGAAGACGGCGTCCTCGGCCGGGTCCTCGAAGTCGATCGGCTGACCGCCGCTGGTCATCGGACGGAGGGCGCCGAGCGCGGTGCCGCCGTCCTCCTCGCGCTTGAAGTAGATGTTGAAGAAGCCGAGGAAGCGGTGCCAGGCCACGCCCATCGAGGGGTTGAGGCCGATGGTGATCGCCCACGCGAACGAGATGCAGATCTTCAGCATCGCGAACAGGTAGATCAGGTTCTCCAGCGTGCCGTGCGCGACACCGCCGAACGCGGCGACCAGCGGGTAGGAGACCAGGTGCTCCGGCCCGTACGAGTCGACGTTCTCCAGGGCGCCTTCGAGGCCGCGCAGCATCAGGATGCAGAGGCCGATGCCGAGGATCGTGTACTCGACGTAGAAGGCCTGCCAGGCGATCGAGCCGGCGAACCGGGACTTGCGGCCGGACCGGGACGGCAGGCTCATCAGCCGGATCACCATCAGGACCAGGATGCCCAGTGTGGTGAGGGTGCCGATCAGCTCGACGAAGAGCTGCCAGACCGTCCAGCGGCCGATGACCGGCAGCGCGAAGTCGGCGTCGAAGAGCTGGCCGAACGCGTTGACCAGGGTCAGCACCAGGCTGAAGAAGCCGACCGCGACGAACCAGTGGGCGATGCCGACGATCCCCCAGCGGTTCATCCTGGTGTGGCCGATGAACTCGGTGGCGACGGTCTTCACCCGCTGGGCGGGCCGCCCGAAGCGGGTGGTGTCGTCCGCACCGGTGCGGACCACCTTGTAGATGTACAGCGCCGCACGGGCGGCGAGCGCGGTGCCGATCACGAATGTGACCAGCGAGATGACGATCGCTGCTAGCTGCATCGGCTCTCCGTCTCCTGCGGCTTTGCGGTTGAGCAGGCTCTGCGGTTCTACGGTTTCAGGGAACTGAGTGTACTGGTCGGTAACTTTCCGGGCCGACGGCCCGGACATTACCGGTGACTGACGGTTCTCCAGAAGATTCCCAAGCTATGGCGGCAGTCACGTGAGCGCACCCCCGTCACGGCGTGGCGGACCCGCCGGGCTCCGACCGCGGGCCCGCGCCGGTTCCTCGCTCAGCAAAGTTGAGCGACTGGCACTCACTCCTGTTGACGCCACGCACCGAGTCGTGCATCCTTGAGCCTGTAAAGCTCAACTCTTCCGTGGAGGTATCTACGATGGCACGCGCGGTCGGCATCGACCTCGGTACGACGAACTCGGTCGTCAGCGTTCTGGAGGGTGGCGAGCCCACCGTCATCACGAACGCCGAGGGTGCGCGGACCACGCCGTCCGTCGTCGCCTTCGCGAAGAACGGTGAGGTCCTGGTCGGCGAGGTGGCCAAGCGCCAGGCGGTCACCAACGTCGACCGCACCATCCGCTCGGTCAAGCGCCACATGGGCACCGGGTGGAAGATCAACATCGACGGCAAGGACTTCAACCCCCAGCAGATCTCGGCCTTCGTGCTGCAGAAGCTGAAGCGGGACGCCGAGGCGTACCTGGGCGAGACCGTCACCGACGCCGTCATCACCGTCCCGGCGTACTTCAACGACTCCGAGCGCCAGGCCACCAAGGAGGCCGGTGAGATCGCGGGCCTCAACGTCCTGCGCATCGTCAACGAGCCGACCGCGGCCGCGCTCGCGTACGGCCTGGACAAGGACGACCAGACCATCCTGGTCTTCGACCTCGGCGGCGGCACCTTCGACGTCTCCCTGCTGGAGATCGGCGACGGGGTCGTCGAGGTGAAGGCCACCAACGGTGACAACCACCTCGGTGGTGACGACTGGGACCAGCGCGTCGTCGACCACCTGGTCAAGGTCTTCCAGGGCGGCCACGGCGTCGACCTGTCCAAGGACAAGATGGCCCTGCAGCGTCTGCGCGAGGCCGCCGAGAAGGCCAAGATCGAGCTGTCCTCGTCCTCCGAGACCTCGATCAACCTGCCGTACATCACGGCCTCCGCCGAGGGCCCGCTGCACCTGGACGAGAAGCTCACCCGCGCCCAGTTCCAGCAGCTGACCGCGGACCTGCTGGAGCGCTGCAAGGTCCCGTTCCACAACGTGATCAAGGACGCCGGCATCTCGCTCTCCGAGATCGACCACGTCGTCCTGGTCGGTGGCTCGACCCGCATGCCGGCCGTCGCCGAGCTCGTCAAGGAGCTGACCGGCGGCCAGGACGCCAACAAGGGCGTCAACCCGGACGAGGTCGTCGCCATCGGCGCCGCGCTCCAGGCCGGTGTCCTCAAGGGCGAGGTCAAGGACGTCCTGCTGCTCGACGTCACCCCGCTGTCCCTCGGCATCGAGACCAAGGGCGGCATCATGACCAAGCTGATCGAGCGCAACACCACGATCCCGACCAAGCGCTCCGAGATCTTCACCACGGCCGAGGACAACCAGCCGTCCGTGCAGATCCAGGTCTACCAGGGCGAGCGCGAGATCGCCGCGTACAACAAGAAGCTCGGCATGTTCGAGCTGACCGGCCTGCCGCCGGCGCCGCGCGGCCTGCCGCAGATCGAGGTCACCTTCGACATCGACGCCAACGGCATCATGCACGTCGGCGCCAAGGACCTCGGCACCGGCAAGGAGCAGAAGATGACCGTCACCGGCGGCTCCTCGCTGCCGAAGGACGAGGTCGACCGCATGCGCCGCGAGGCCGAGCAGTACGCCGAGGACGACCACAAGCGCCGCGAGGCCGTGGAGACCCGCAACTCCGCCGAGCAGCTCGTCTACTCGACCGAGAAGTTCATCGCCGACAACGCCGACAAGCTGCCGGGCGACGTCAAGACCGAGGTCGAGACCGCCATCGGCGAGCTCAAGGAGGCCCTGAAGGGCGAGGACATCGCGAAGATCCGCGAGGCCTCGGAGAAGGTCTCCACCACCGCGCAGAAGCTCGGCCAGGCGCTGTACGCCAACGCCGACGCCCCCGCCGGTGCCGCCGCCGGTGACTCCGCCCAGGCCAAGGACGACGACGTCGTCGACGCCGAGATCGTCGACGACGAGAAGCCCAAGGGCGGTGCGGCATGACGGACAAGCCGCAGGGCGGCAAGCCCGGCGACGACTCCGCGGACGAGGCCGTGATCAAGGCCGCGGAGGAGGCCGCCGCAGGCGGGGAATCCGGTTCGGAGGAGCTCGCCACCGCCAAGCGCGAGCTCGCCGAGCGCACCGGTGACCTCCAGCGCCTCCAGGCCGAGTACCAGAACTACCGCAAGCGGGTCGAGCGCGACCGGCTGACCGTCCGCGAGATCGCCGTCTCCAACATCCTGGAGTCGCTGATCCCGGTCCTGGACGACATCGGCCGCGGCCGCGAGCACGGCGAGGTCACGGGCGGCTTCAAGTCCGTCGCCGACTCGCTGGAGACGGTCGTCGCCAAGCTGGGCCTCCAGCAGTTCGGCAAGGAGGGCGAGCCCTTCGACCCGACCATGCACGAGGCGCTGATGCACAGCTACTCCTCGGACGTCACCGAGAACACCTGTGTGCAGATCCTCCAGCCCGGCTACCGCATCGGCGAGCGGATCATCCGCCCGGCGATGGTGGCCGTCGCCGAACCCCAGCCCGGCAGCCAGGCGTCCCCGGACGCCGAGGCCAAGTCCGCCGACGCGGACAAGTCCGACGGTGGCTCGGACAGCTGACACCCTGTGACAGCTGACAACCAGTGCGCTGCGGAGTCGTACGCCGGCAAGTACGGCGACCGGCTCCGCAGCGCGCTGTCAGCAGCCGTTTGCCCAGCGGCTGTTGACAGCTCTGTGACGATGGACATCGGGAGGTGGCGGAAGCCATGAGTGGCAAGGACTTTGTCGAGAAGGACTACTACAAGGTCCTCGGCGTGCCCAAGGACGCCACCGCCACCGAGATCAAGAAGACCTACCGCAAGCTCGCGCGCGAGTTCCACCCCGACGCCAACAAGGGTGACGCCAAGGCCGAGGAGCGGTTCAAGGACATCTCCGAGGCGTACGACGTCCTCTCCGACGAGAAGCGCCGCAAGGAGTACGACGAGGCCCGCGCCCTCTTCGCCAACGGCGGCTTCCGGGCCGGCGGCGGCCCCGGCGGACCCGGCGGCTACAGCTTCGACTTCGGCGACCTCTTCAGCGGCAGCCAGGGCGGCGGCGCCGGCGGCGGGCTCGGCGACGTCTTCGGCGGCCTGTTCAACCGCGGCGGCGGCACCCGGCAGGCCCAGCCCCGGCGCGGCGCCGACGTCGAGACCGAGGTGACGCTCTCCTTCGACGAGGCGGTGGACGGCGCGACCGTCCCGCTGCGGATGACCAGCCAGGCCCCCTGCCGCGGCTGCAACGGCACCGGCGCCAAGTCCGGCACCACCCCGCGGGTCTGTCCGACCTGCGTCGGCGCGGGCACGGTCAGCCGCGGCCAGGGCGCCTTCGCGCTCTCCGAGCCGTGCAAGGACTGCCGCGGCCGGGGCATGATCGTCGACGACCCGTGCCCCGACTGCCACGGCAGCGGCCGGGCCAGCTCGGCCCGCACCATGCAGGTCCGGATCCCGGCCGGCGTCCAGGCCGACCAGCGGATCCGGCTCAAGGGCAAGGGCGCCCAGGGCGAGCGCGGCGGGCAGCCCGGCGACCTCTACGTCACCGTGCACGTCGACCCGCACCCGGTCTTCGGGCGCAAGGGCGACAACCTCACCGTCACCGTTCCGGTCAGCTTCCCCGAGGCGGCGCTCGGCGCCACGATCGAGGTGCCCACGCTGAACGGCCCGGCCGTGAAGCTCAAGCTGCCCCCGGGCAGCGCCAACGGCCTCACCATGCGCGCCCGCGGCAAGGGCGCCACCCGCAAGGACGGCACCCGCGGCGACCTCCTCGTCACCGTCGAGGTCGTGGTGCCCCAGCACGTCACCGGCGACGCGCTGAACGCCCTTGAGCAGTACCGCGAGGCCACCGCCTCCGACGATCCGCGAGCCGACCTGTTCCGGGCGGCGAAGGGAGCGTGACGACCAGATGTCCCCGATGAATCCGATCGACCCCGACACCCCGATCGGCGCCGGAGTCGGCGAGGGCCTGCCCGGCTCCGCCCCCCGCCGCACCCGCCGGGCCGCCGCGGGCCCGCCGCCGTACGTCCTCACCGAGGACACCCCGGTGTACGTCATCTCCGTGGCCGCCGAACTGTCCGGGCTGCACCCGCAGACCCTGCGCCAGTACGACCGCCTCGGCCTGGTCTGCCCCGACCGCACCGCCGGCCGAGGCCGCCGCTACTCCGCGCGCGACATCCAGCAGCTGCGCGAGGTCCAGCGGCTCTCCCAGGACGAGGGCATCAACTTGGCCGGAATCAAGCGGATCATCGAGCTGGAGAACCAGGTCACCGCCCTCCGGTCGCGCGTCGCGGAACTGGTCGACTCCCTGGAAGGCGCCGCCAGCGCCCTCCAGCAGCGCGAGGCCGCCGTCCACGCCTCCTACCGCCGCGACCTCGTCCCGTACCAGCCGCCCACCTCTCCGTCGAGCGCCCTGGT
The DNA here is from genome assembly GCF_042792155.1 of Kitasatospora sp. NPDC056651. Taxonomy (NCBI): domain Bacteria; kingdom Bacillati; phylum Actinomycetota; class Actinomycetes; order Kitasatosporales; family Streptomycetaceae; genus Kitasatospora; species Kitasatospora sp. NPDC056651. The sequence continues at coordinate 10,493 of NZ_JBHTWX010000071.1, forward strand.
CGTCTGGCGGCCCAAGCGCTGACCAGGGCCGCGAAGCCCGCCATGAGCCGCCGGCTCCCTCCTCCCGGGGGGTGCCGGCGGCTGCCGTGTGGTGAGAGAGTGACTACCCGCCGACTGGCCCGACCTGCCCGCCGGCCCCCGAACGGTACGATCCGGGCCCCGCTCAGAGATCGCCCTGAATAGCACAACGGATTCACGAACCATGTTGTCCGGTAGACGACAAGGAGAGCAGAATGAGCGGCCGGGATCAGACAGGCACTCCAGCGAGTGCTGCTCGCACCCTGTCCCCCGCCGCCCGCGAAGTCTTCCTGGCCATCACCCGGACACACGGAAGAACGATTCGGAAGGGCGATGAATCCGTCACACCGAGCGTTCTGGACGAACTAGTGGATATCGGGCTCCTGGTTCCCGACATCGACACGCCGGGAGTATTCGTAGCGGTCGATCCGGCACAACTCTCAATCAGCCTGAGCCTCAGTTGGCAGCGTCAGGCGCTCGATTTGCTGTCCCGCGCCATCTCGATACCGACGGATTTCAGTGAACTCGCCGAAGGATTCCATTCGCCGAGCCAGGCCGGCGGTCCCATCGAATACGTCCGCGGCAAGGCACTCATAAACCAGAGACTCCGACAGTCCACGGACAAGGGGTTGGTGGAGGCGCTGGCCATGCAACCCGGTGGCCCCCGTCCACCCGAGGTCCTCGCCGCGAGCATCGAGCCCGACCTGGAGGTTCTACGGCTCGGCGCCACCATGCGGACCATCTACCATGCGAGCACCCGATACCATCAGCCGACCAGGGACTACGTCACCACACTGTCTGCGGCCGGGTCACAGTTCCGGACCCTGGACGAGCCCTACACCAGGCTCATCATCATCGACCGCCGGATGGCCGTCATCCCGGTCGCCGACGACATGAGCCTCGCGGCGTTCATCCACGACCAGTCGGTCATCAGATACCTGGCCGACGAAGTATTCGAACGGAACTGGGCCCGGGCCCTGGAGTTCAGCGGAAACAGGACGGTCCCGCAGGAGGTCGTCTCCAGGCTGCGGCAGACCATCATCGAGCTGTTGCTTTCCGGCACGAACCACCGCGTCATCGCCCGCCGCCTCGGGATCAGCGAGCGAACGCTGGCACGCCACATAGCGGAAATGCGGGAAGACCACAACGTGGATTCGCTGTTCCAGCTGGGCTACGTCCTAGGGAGAGCGTCCCAGGGCCCCGCGCCGCAGCCGTGAGCCTGGGGGCCGACACCTCAAGCGCCCCGTCGGCGACAGGCGGAACTCAGGTCCAGTTGATGTCGTCCTGAAGGGCAACCACCACAGTCCCGGCACCTTCGGCGTCGAGGTTCCCGTGAGCGAGGGAGAAGCCCCCCACCAGCACGGCCGCACCGATGGCGAGGGAGAGCAAGACCCTCCGGACATGCCGCTGGATGCCAGACATCAGCCAACCACTTCCCTCGACCCAAGTATCAAACTAATAGGCAGCAATGGAACGCGCGCCCCCATAGTGCCGCATGCGCGCCGACTGCGCCATACCGCTGCCTTCCCGCTGCGTCATCTCCCTGCCAGGCATCCAGATGCCACCTCGCGAACCTGGACGGAGACAGGCCGGGCGATGGACGATCAGTTCGCCCTCGATAGTCCAGCAGCATTCGACAATTATGTTGCTGTACTGTCAATTTTCACCACAATCGGGGCACCGGACTACTTGAAGCAGCAACCGATCTCAACGCCTGCCGACGCCACTTCCCAACCCGGTCGGCCTTTCCCCGGAGTCGACATGACCGAGCCCTACCTGCGTCACCACGACAGCCAGGCCCCTGAGGGTCGGCGTGCACGTGTGTTCCTGGCCGCTCCGCTGATGCGGCTGACCGGCCCGGCCGACAGCGTGGTGACCCTCGCCAGCCGGACGCGGCTGACGACGCTCCGCACCACCCTGCTCCGCAGCGGTGCCGCCGTGTACAGCGCGCACCACAGCGACGCCTGGACCATCTCCGGCCGCGCGCCGGAGCCCCGCGTTCCGTCCGACTTCCGCGCCCTCCAGTCCGCCGACCTCGTGTTCGCCTACGTCGGAGCCCCGCTCTCGGCCGGCGTGAGCCTGGAGCTCGGCTGGGCGTCGGCCCTGCGCAAGCCGATCGTCCTGCTGGTCGACGAGGCCATCACCCACAACCCGCTGATCGCCACCATCGAGCAGGTCGCCCCCGTCCTGCCGCTGGTCTTCGACGACACCTGGTCGCAGGAGGCCCTCAACCACACGGTCGAGACCGCGCTCGACTGGGCCGGCATGGCGCTCTCCCTGCGCGAGGGCTTCTGGACCGCCCCCGGCGAGCAGTTCAACGTCCCCCGGCAGCAGCCCCCCGTCCCCGGCTACTGGCCGACCGGCGCTGCCACCGGCTGAGCAGCGGCTACCCACCGGGCTCCCCCGTCCGGGATCCACGCATCCGCCAGCCCAGTTGGAACAGCGTCTCCGCGTCGTACACCTCACGCAGCCGGGCGATGTGACCGGCCACCGTGCGTTCGCTCAGCCCCATCCGGCCGGCGATCGCCCGCTGCGTGAGACCCCGGGCGAGCAGCCGACCCACCTGCTCGTGGGGCGCGTACGGGGTGGAACTGCCGGACAGTGCCTCCCAGTCCACGATCTGCGCCCGCTCCCACTGCCGCTCGAAGCCGTCGACCAGGTACGTGATCATCGCGGGATCCTCCACCACGGCGGCGACGGTGTGGTCCGGCTCCGCCGGGATCAGCGCGATGGCCCGGTCGAAGATCAGGGTCTTGGTGAAGGGGCCGTCCAGCAGCCGGATCGGGGCACCGACCCGCGTCGAGTCCTTCGCGTACTCGACCGTCCGGGCGTCCGAACAGGCCGACGGTTCGAAGATGGTGCGCATGACCCCGCCCGCCTCGACGTAGCGGCGGGCCGCGTCGAGCGAGTCGGCCATGTGGGCGTGCGGGCGCGGCCCGCCGGGCTGGGCGGCCAGGGCCTCGTGCGGGTGGTCCTTGGCGATCTGGAAGATCAGGTGCCGGATCTCGACCATGCCCGCCACCCGCCGTACGCCTCCGGTCGATTCACGCCGGCGCGGAGCCGCGTCGTAGGCCCTGGCCAGGTCCTCCAGGAGGTCCGGCACGAGGGTGGCCCGCGCGAGCAGGCGGGCGCTCTCCTCCCGCAGGTCCGCGCCGAGGCGCTCGCCCACCGCCCGGGGGTTCACCGCGCTGTAGGCGCCGTCCGCGATCCGGAACACCAGGAGCCCCAGGTCGGTGAGTTGCCTGACCGTCGGCTCGTCCTCGGCACGGACGTCGCCGACGCGCAGACAGCCGCCGTCCTTGAGGATCGCCCGGTAGAGCTCCCGGGCGGCGGCGTCGGGTAGATCGAGTACCGGGTCAGACATCGTGGGCCCCCCTCATCTGCCAGCCGAGCTGGAACAGCGTCTCGGCGTCGTACGACTCCCGCAGCCGGGCGATGTGCCCCGCCCCCGTGCGCTCGCTCAGGCCAAGACGGCTCGCGATCGCCCGCCGGGTGAGGCCCCGGGCGAGCATGCGGGGGATCTGCCGGTGGCTGGCAGGCTCGACTGAACCGGCCTCCAAGGATGCCCGGTTGACTCCTCCGGCGCGCTGCCAGAGCTGCTCGAAGGGGTCCACCACGAAGGCGACCGTCGATGGATCGTCGACCAAGGCGGGGGTGTCAGTCATGGCGCTCGCCCCGGAGCTGCCAGCCGAGGTGGAAGAGGGTCTGCGCGCCGTAGCGGTCGCGCAGCCGGGAGATGTGGGCGGCCACCGTGCGTTCGCTCAGGCCCAGCCGGGTGGCGACGGCCCGTTGGGTGAGCCCGCGGGCGAGCAGTCGGCCGATCCGGACGGTGGTGGGCGGCGGCGGGTCGAGGTGGCGGCCGGCCGGGGTGGCGCGGGCCCAGTCGCGTTCGAACTGGGCGACCAGGTAGGCGACGGTGCTGGGGTCGGTCAGGAAGGCGGCCCGGCCGCGGTCCGCGTCCGCGGGGACGACGGCCACCGCGCGGTCGAAGATCAGCACCCGCTCGTACGGTTCGGCGAGGACCCGGACCTGGGCGCCGCACTCGGTGCGCAGGGCGATCTGGCTCAGCACGGCGGGGTCGGACAGCGTGACGGGCTGGTAGACGGTGCGCATCGAGCAGCCTCGGCGGAGCAGCGAGAGGTCCTGGGGGAGGGCCATCCGGAGGCCTTCGAGCGGGCGCGGCCCGGGCTGGGCGGCCAGGACCTCCTCCCGGCACTCCGAGATGAGTTCGCTGATCCGCCGGCGGGCGTCGGCGGCCTCGCCGACGCTGCCGGGCCCGGGGTAGACGGCGCCGGGACCGAGGGCACCGGGACCGAGGGCGGAGCCGTCGCCCGGACCGGCGCCCCCCGGGTGCCGGGCGGCGTCGTAGGCGTGGACCAGCGGCCCCAGGACGCCCGGGAGCCGCTCGGCGTGCAGCAGCAGGCCCAGGGCGCGGGTGCGCAGTTCGTGGCCGAGGCGGTCGCCGCGGACGCGCGGGTTGGCGGCGGTCCAGCCGGTGGCGGTGGGGGTGAGCAGGCCGCGGGCGACGAGGGCCGCCACGGCGGGGCGGTCGGCGGGGGTGAGGTCCTCGGGGATCAGCCGGCCGCCGGACCGGACGGCGGCGAGGTAGAGGGCCCGCTCGGCCGGACTGGGCTCATCGGTCATCGCGGGCGCCTCGCATCAACCAGCCGAGTTGGAACAGGGTCTGCGCGCCGTAGCGGTCGCGCAGCCGGGAGATGTGGCCGGCCACCGTGCGTTCGCTCAGGCCCAGCCGGGTGGCGACGGCCCGCTGGGTGAGCCCGCGGGCGAGCAGCCGGCCGACCCGGTCGGGGATGGTGCGGGCGGGCCCCTGACCGGGCGTGGCGGTTTCGGTGGTGTCGGCGCGCGCCCAGTCGCGTTCGAAGGCGCCGACCACGTAGGTGATGGTGGCCGGGTCGGTGATGAAGGCGGCGGTGCCGTTGTCGTCGCTGGCGGAGATCACGGCGACGGACCGGTCGAAGACGATCAGCCGCTGGAAGGGCTCGTCGAGCACCCGGATCAGCGAGCCGTGCCGGGTGACCTCCTCGGCGTAGGCGAGGGCGGGCGGGTCGGCGAGGGCGACCGGCTGGTAGATGGTGCGCAACGAGCAGCCGCGCTGGAGCAGTTGGACGTCCTGGAGGAGGGCGACCTGGAGGGTGTCGGCGGGCCGGTGGCCGGGCTGCGCGGTGAGCACCTCGGAGCGGCAGTCGGAGACCAGCTGGGAGATCCGCTGGCGGATGTGGACGTGTCCCTCGACGTGGACGGCGCCGCCGGTGCGGCCGGACGGGCGTGGCATCGCGTCGTAGGCGCGGGTGAGGCCGTCCAGGGCGCCGGGGAGGTTCTCCGCGCGGACCAGCAACCGGGTGGCCTCGCTGCGCAGTTCGGCGCCGAGGCGGTCGCTGACCGAGCGCGGGCTGACCGCGGTGTAGCAGCGGTCCATCGGGTTGACCATCAACAGGCCGATGTCGATGAGCTGTTGGAGCGCGCCCTGGTCGACGTCCGCGACCTCGCCGGTGGGGACGCGGCCGCCTTGGGCGATGACGGCCAGGTAGAGCCGGCGGGCGGCCTCGTCGGGCTCCTCGCCCACCGGCCCCTCCGGGTGCGGTGTGACCGCCGGTTCCGCCGTCACGTCGCACTCCCCCTGCCGGACGCCTCTCCCCTGGTGCCACCCGTGCTCCCCTCCGCACGGGCCGTGGCGCCGGTGGGCCGGGCGGGCTCACGGTGCCGGGTGCCGGTACGGCGTGATCATGGGTTCGGCGGTCACGGTACCGGGTGGGACAGCGGGCCCCCGGGTCCGGGTGCCGTCGCACGCCGGGTCGTCCGGGGGCCGCTGTCGGTACGCCAGGTCAGGACGCTCCCGTCGAGGCGGAGCAGCAACGCCTCGACGGGTCCGGTTCGGGGGCCATCACCACACATGGCTCCCGGCCGGTGCTCTTCCCCCCCGTTCCACGGGTGCGGGATGTCGCACCTGCGGTCAGTCCGAAGAGCTAGTCGTCACCATCGGGTTGCGGTACCCGGACGACTTGGCGTTCCTCCACCCTCACAGCGGGGCGGCCGGTGAACAAGTGCAGCCCGAGTGCATGTTCGCGCAATTGCAGTTATCTGCACCGCGGCGCGGGTGCGGCGGTCCGGACGGCGGGGTGGTTTCCGGTGAAGACCGAGGCGGGCGGGGGGTGTCGGCGCGGCCCGGCACTGCTGCCGGTTGGCGGTGCACGGTCATGCCCGTCGTGCACGTTCCTGCACCCGCGGCACGGTCCGGAACCGCGGGTCCGCGAGCGGGAGCCGGCCGGTCGCGGCGGCTCAGCGGGCCAGCAGCCGCCCCCGCGCCAGCCCCGCCGCGGTGCCGCCGGCCGCGAGCACCCAGGCGAGCCCCAGCAGCAGGTACAGCCCGACCGCCAGGACGCTGAAGCCGCCGAAGCCGGTGTGCCGGGCGAGCGCGGAGGCGCCGGTGACGCAGGTGCCGACCGGGAAGGTGAACGCCCACCAGGTCATCGCGAACGGCATCCCGGCCCGCCGGGCGCGCAGGTTGGCGGTCAGCGCGACGGCCAGCCAGAGCATCGCGACGCCGATCACCGCGACGCCGTACAGCTCGGCGAGGTCGGTCATCACGGGCGCCAGCGCGGGCAGCACCGGGCGGGCGGCGTCGGCGAGCTGGTGGATCGCGGTGACGGACTGGCCGAGCGGGCCGAGCACCAGGAACAGCGAGGGGGTGAGCGCCAGGGCCGGCAGCTTGCTGTGGAACAGGCCGGTGAACACCACCGGCAGCAGCACCAGGGTGGCCAGCAGACCGACCCCGAACAGCGCCCAGCAGCCGTACAGCATGGCCACCCGCGCCGACCCGGCCGGCAGGTGCGGGACGAGCGCCGGCCCGCAGGCGGAGGCGACCAGCGGGGCGACCACCGGCAGCAGCCAGGTCGGGTTGGCCTCCAGGGCGGAGACCGGGTGCCGGGTGATCATCAGGTACGGGATGCCGCCCGCCACGGCCAGCGCGTAGAGGGTGCCGAGGCTCCACAGCACCAGGTCCAGGGCGACCGCCGGGCCGGTGCCGATGACCCGGGAGCCGACCAGCAGGGTGCCCAGCCCGACCGCCAGCAGCGCCATCGGCGGGCAGCCGTAGAAGACCGCGGTCGCCGGATTGTCCAGCAGCTGGGCGCGGGCCGCCTCGCGGTGCCGGGTGAGATGGACCAGCCGGGCTCCGGCCAGCACCAGCAGCGCCGCCAGGCCGAGCGCCCACACCGCCTCGCCGAAGCCGGTCAGCCCGGGCAGCCGCACCGGCAGGGCGGCGGCGCCGTTCGCCAGGATCGCGGTGCCCATCACGGCGGCGTACCAGTTGGGGCCGAGCTGGGCGAGGTCGTACCGCGGACGGCGGACGGCGGGGCGGACGAGGGGGCGGATGTCGGACAAGGTGGACATGCTCCCCACCTTCGACCCGGAGGCGGACCGGCGGTAGCGCCCGGAATCTTATGTGGGCATAGCCTGAACCTATGGCCCTCTCCTCGCACGTACCCGAACTGGGAGCTCTGGAACTGCTGCTCGCGGTGGCCCGACTGGGCAGCGTCGGACGGGCGGCGGCCGAACTGGGCATCAGCCAGCCGAGCGCCAGCTCCCGGATCAAGGGCATGGAACGGCAGATCGGAGTCCCGCTGCTGGACCGCTCGCCCCGGGGCAGCACCCCGACCGAGGCGGGCCGGCTGGTGGTCGAGTGGGCCCGGCAGGTGGTGGAGGCGGCGCAGGCGATGGACGCCGGGATCGACGCGCTGCGCGGCCGGCGGGACGCCAAGCTGCGGGTGGTGGCCAGCCTGACCGTCGCCGAGTACCTGATGCCCGGCTGGCTGCTGGCCCTGGCCGAGGCCAGCCCGGGGACGGCGGTGACGCTGCGGACCGCGAACTCGGCGGACGTCGCCGGGCAGGTCCTGGCCGGGGAGGCCGACCTCGGCTTCGTCGAGGGCCCGTCCACCCGGCCCGGGCTGGCCGGCGCGGTGGTGGCCACCGACCGGCTGGTGGTCGTGGTGGCGCCCGGCCACCCGTGGGCGCGCCGTCACGCCCCGCTGACCGGCGCCGAGCTGGCGGCCACCCCGCTGGTGCTGCGCGAGCCCGGCTCGGGCACCCGTGAGGTACTGGAGGCGGCCCTGCGACCGTACGGGGGCACGGCCCGACCCCGGATGGAGCTGGCCTCGTCCACCGCGCTGAAGGCCGCGGCGATGACCGGGGCGGGACCGGTCTGCCTGAGCGAACTGGTGGTGGTGGAGGAACTGGCCACCCGGCGGCTGGTGGAGGTGGAGCTGGCGCCGGACCTGGACCTGCGGCGGCCGCTGCGGGCGGTGTGGCCGGCCGGGCAGCTGCCGGGCGGGCCGGCCCGGGAACTGCTGGGGCTGACCCGGCGGTCCACCAAACGTTCACCGGGAAAGTGAGCACCGGGAAAGGTTGAGCGGAATAGACTCAACTTAGTGCATGCTGTACGCAGCAGTGCGGTATCCGCGCCCGGCACGGTACGGGTGCGTGCGGCACCGAGGCAGCAGCGAAGGACGACGAGGGAGGCCCCCCAGCAGTGGACGCCAGCAAGTTCACCACCAAGACCCAGGAAGCCCTGGCCGCCGCGATCCGGCAGGCCGGCACGGCCGGCAACCCGGACGTCAGGCCGGTGCACATCCTGATCGCCCTGCTGGAGCAGCCCGAGGGCATCGCCCGGCCCCTGCTGGAGGCGGTCGGGGCCGGCGCCTCCCGGGTCGACGCCGAGGCGCGCCGCCAGGCGGCCGCGCTGCCCAGCGCGTCGGGTTCGACGGTCTCCGCGCCGCAGCTCGCCCGGGACACCGTCGCGGTGCTCACCGAGGCCGGCAAGCGCGCCGACGACCTGGACGACCAGTACGTCTCCACCGAGCACCTGATGGTCGGCCTGGCCGCCGAGGGCGGTCCGGTGGCCGACCTGCTGGCGCAGCGGGGCGCCACGCCCAAGGCGCTGCTCGCCGCGTTCAAGGACGTCCGGGGCAGCGGCAAGGTCACCTCGCCGGACCCGGAGGGCACCTACAAGGCCCTGGAGAAGTACGGCACCGACCTCACCCAGGCCGCCCGGGACGGCAAGCTCGACCCGGTGATCGGCCGCGACCACGAGATCCGCCGGGTGGTCCAGGTGCTCTCCCGCCGGACGAAGAACAACCCGGTGCTGATCGGCGAGCCCGGCGTCGGCAAGACCGCCGTGGTCGAGGGCCTGGCCCAGCGCATCGTGGCCGGCGACGTGCCGGAGTCGCTGCGCGGCAAGCGGCTGGTCGCGCTGGACCTCAGCGCGATGGTCGCGGGCGCCAAGTTCCGCGGCGAGTTCGAGGAGCGGCTGAAGGCCGTCCTGAACGACATCAAGTCCTCCGACGGCCAGGTCGTCACCTTCATCGACGAGCTGCACACCATGGTCGGCGCGGGCGCCGGCGGCGACTCCGCGATGGACGCGGGGAACATGCTCAAGCCGATGCTGGCCCGCGGCGAGCTGCGGATGGTCGGCGCCACCACCCTGGACGAGTACCGCGAGCGGATCGAGAAGGACCCGGCGCTGGAGCGCCGCTTCCAGCAGGTGCTGGTCGGCGAGCCCAGCGTGGAGGACTCGATCGCCATCCTGCGCGGCCTCAAGGGCCGCTACGAGGCGCACCACAAGGTGCAGATCTCGGACGCCGCCCTGGTCGCCGCGGCCACCCTGTCCAACCGCTACATCACCTCCCGCTTCCTGCCCGACAAGGCGATCGACCTGGTCGACGAGGCGGCCTCGCGGCTGCGGATGGAGATCGACTCCTCCCCGGTCGAGATCGACGAACTCCAGCGCTCCGTCGACCGGTTGCGGATGGAGGAGCTGGCCCTGGAGAAGGAGTCGGACCCGGCCTCGGTGGACCGGCTGGCCCGGCTGCGGCGCGATCTCGCCGACCGGAACGAGCAGTTGAGCGTGCTGACGGCCCGCTGGGAGCAGGAGAAGAAGAGCCTCAACCGGGTCGGCGAGCTCAAGGAGCGGCTGGACGACCTGCACGGAGCGCTCGAACGCGCCCAGCGCGACGGGGACTTCGAGCGGGCGTCCAAGCTGATGTACGCCGAGATCCCGGCCGCCGAGAAGGAGCTCACCGACGCCCAGGAACGGGCCGCGGGCCAGGACACCTCCGCCTCGATGGTCAAGGAGGAGGTCGGCCCGGACGACGTGGCCGACGTGGTCGCCTCCTGGACGGGCATCCCGGCCGGCCGGCTGCTGGAGGGCGAGAGCGCCAAACTCCTGCGCATGGAGGAGGAGTTGGGCAGGCGCCTGATCGGCCAGGCGGAGGCCGTGCAGGCGGTCTCGGACGCGGTGCGCCGCACCCGCTCCGGCATCGCCGACCCGGACCGGCCGACCGGCTCCTTCCTCTTCCTCGGCCCGACCGGTGTCGGCAAGACCGAACTCGCCAAGGCCCTGGCCGACTTCCTGTTCGACGACGAGCGGGCGATGGTCCGGATCGACATGAGCGAGTACGGCGAGAAGCACTCGGTCTCCCGCCTGGTCGGCGCCCCGCCCGGGTACGTCGGCTACGAGGAGGGCGGCCAGCTCACCGAGGCGGTCCGCCGCCGCCCGTACAGCGTGGTGCTGCTGGACGAGGTGGAGAAGGCGCACCCGGAGGTCTTCGACGTCCTGCTCCAGGTGCTGGACGACGGGCGGCTCACCGACGGCCAGGGCCGCACGGTCGACTTCCGCAACGCCATCCTGATCCTCACCTCCAACCTGGGCTCGCAGTACCTGGTCGACCCGGCCACCCCGGAGGCGGAGAAGCGGGAGCTGGTGCTGGGCACCGTCCGGTCCGCGTTCAAGCCGGAGTTCCTCAACCGGCTGGACGACATCGTGGTCTTCGAGCCGCTGGGCACCGGCGAACTGAGCCGGATCGTCGACCTCCAGGTGGCCCGCCTCGGCGAGCGGCTCGCCGAGCGGCGGCTCACCCTGGACGTCTCCGCGGCCGCCCGCGACTGGCTGGCGCTCACCGGCTACGACCCGGCGTACGGCGCCCGCCCGCTGCGCCGGCTGGTGCAGTCCGCGATCGGCGACCAGCTGGCCCGGGCGATCCTGTCCGGCGCGGTGCACGACGGGGACACCGTCCTGGTCGAGCGGGACGAGGAGGGCGACCGCCTCACCGTCCGCGGCCGGGGACCGCTGGAGAAGTAGCCGCCGGGCGCCCGGCGCACGGGCCGCTCCCTCCGCTCCGGCGGTGGGGGCGGCCCTTCCGGTCCTTCCGGCTCTCCCGGCTTTCCCGGCTTTCCGATTTCCCGCCTTTTCGGATCATTCGACCTAATCGGCCTATTCAGCCCATTCAACCTGTTCGGCTGAATTCGACCTTTCCCGTCTATTCCGCCGCCGCCCGCCGCAGCAGCCGCAGCGTGGAGACCCGCGGGCAGGACACCCCCCGCTCCAGGTCACGGATCGACCGCACGCTCAGCCCGGTCGCCTCGCCCAGCTGCTCCTGCGTCACCCCCCGGTCCAGCCGGATGCTCCGCAGCAGCCCCCCGAGCGATGCGCCCTCCCCCGTCGCCGGTCCGCACACCGACCCCGCGCACCCTCCGTGACCACCGCCCTCCGAACCATCGGACGACGGCGGGAGGAGCCCCGTCGGAAACGCCGGAAAGAACGGCCGACGAAGATCGACTCACGCCTCGGGTGCCCCTGTGAGCGGAGCCCCGGATGAGGCAGGATGGGAGGTGGAAAGGGCGGCCTCTCATTGCCGGCCACCACGTGCACTGAGGAAGAGGACCCCCATGAGCATCGACCCGTCGTCCATCCCGTCCTTCGGCGTCCCCCAGGGCGGCCAGCCCGGTGGCCAGGGCGGGCGACCGGCCGGCCCGCCGCCGATCATCGTCCCGGACCAGGCCCTCGTCGCCCAGCTGCTGGACCAGATGCAGCTCAAGCACGTCGTGGACGAGGAGGGCGACCTCACCGCCCCCTGGGAGGGCTTCCGCGTCTACTACATGTTCCGCGGCGAGCAGAAGGAGCTCTTCGCGGTGCGCGCCTTCTACGACCGCGCGTACCCGCTGGAGAAGAAGGGCGAGATCCTCGACCTGATCGACGAGTGGAACCGTGAGACCCTCTGGCCGAAGGTCTACACCCACACCCACGAGGACGGCGTGGTCCGGCTGATCGGCGAGGCCCAGATGATCGTCGGCACCGGCGTCAACCTGGACTACTTCGTCACCACCACCGCCAACTGGACCCAGGCCGCGGTCGGGTTCGAGCAGTGGATGGTCGAGCGCCTCGGCCTCCAGGACGAGATCGAGGGCGAGGACGGCGAGGCCCCCGAGGGCACCGACGAGGCCTGATCCCGTCCCGGTGCTCCCCGCCACCGGCCCGCCACCGCGTCAGCCCCGGTGGCGGGCCGTTCTTGTCCCCCGGCTCCCGGCTGTCCCAGGATGGCCCTGACGACGAGCCGTGAGGAGCACCGATGGATACCAGGCCGCTGCTGAACCGCCGACTGGCCGGGATGGGCACGACGATCTTCGCCGAGATGTCCGCGCTGGCCACCGCCACCGGCTCGATCAACCTCGGGCAGGGCTTCCCGGACACCGACGGGCCCGAGGAGGTCCGCGAGGCGGCCGTACGGGCGCTGCGCGAGGGCCGCGGCAACCAGTACCCGCCCGGCCCCGGCGTCCCCGAGCTGCGCACCGCGATCGCCGAGCACCAGCAGCGGTTCCGCGGTCTCTCCTACGACCCCGACACGGAGGTGCTGGTCACCGCCGGCGCCACCGAGGCCATCGCCGCCACGCTGCTGGCCCTGCTGGAGCCCGGCGACGAGGTGATCGCCCTCGAACCCTTCTACGACTCCTACGCCGCCTGCATCGCGATGGCCGGGGCCACCCGCGTCCCGCTCACCCTGCGGGCCCCGCACTTCCGCCCCGACCTGGACGAGCTGCGCTCGCTGATCACCCCGCGCACCCGGCTGCTGCTGATCAACACCCCGCACAACCCCACCGGCACCGTCCTCACCGCCGAGGAACTCGCCGCCGTCGCCGCGCTGGCCGTCGAGCACGACCTGCTGGTCGTCACCGACGAGGTCTACGAGCACCTGGTGTTCGGCGCCACCCACCACCCCATCGCCGCCCTGCCCGGCATGCGCGAGCGCACCGTCACCATCTCCTCGGCTGGCAAGACCTTCTCCTTCACCGGCTGGAAGGTCGGCTGGGTCACCGCGAGCCCGGCCCTGGTCTCGGCCGTGCGCACCGCGAAGCAGTACCTCACGTACGTCAGCGCCGGTCCCTTCCAGTACGCCGTCGCCGAGGCCCTGCGGCTGCCCGACACGTACTTCGACACCCTGCGCGCCGACCTGCTGCGCAAGCGCGACCTGCTGGTCGACGGCCTCGCCGCGGCCGGCTTCCGGGTCTTCACCCCCGAGGGCACCTACTTCGTCACCACCGACATCACCCCGCTCGGCGAGAAGGACGGCATCGACTTCTGCCGCGCCCTGCCCGGCCGTTGCGGTGTCGTCGCGATCCCCAACGCGGTCTTCTACGACGACGCGGACGCGGGCCGCAGCCTGGTCCGCTTCACCTTCTGCAAGCGCGACGAGGTGCTCCAGGAGGCCGTCACCCGCCTGCGACAGCTCTGACGGGCCCACCGCGAGACATCCGGGAGGAGCGGGATTTCCGGGCCTCGGAAAACCCGTGTCGCCGCGGAAATACGCCGCGCACCGGCCGAATTCCCTTTCATGACAATCCCGTTCGCGGCCCCGTCGGTGTCGGGCCGGTCCGCCTCGTCCTCTGCAAAGGGGGCGGGGTGGATCGGGAGTCCGTCACGTGCCTACGGCGCCCGCGAGGGGCCACGCGCCCCGTTTCGCGCCCTTCGAACTGGGTTGCCGGTTGATCCGACACCAGTTCTGGTGAGACCTCAACTTCCTTGATCAGACCGCCCGTTTGCCGCTGTCGAGGCATTCGGAGCGGCCCGCCGGGTACGGACCCCGCCGCCCTCCACGCCCCGTGCGCGGAGGGCGGCGATGCGTGATGCACCCGGACGGCGCACTCCCGGCGCACACGGCGCGCGATCCGGTGATAGGGGCGCGGGATGTGCAGACTCGTACACCGGCTCGATCAGAGCCGGGAAGCAGGTGTGCTCGAAACGGTGAATGCTTGACAAAGTTGGGTAAATCACCGGCGGACCCGGCGTATTCGTGCTTCTCTGCTGCTGAATCTCCAGCCGGAATCCTTCCTTCCACGGTCGGCCGCGCCCAGGGCCGCACAGCCACGAACAGCCTCGCCATCGCCTAGGCCTACTCGGTGCTGCTCGGCGGGCGCGCACGGAGCTGAAACGCGGAGCCGAGCATGCTCACCACACTGCAGACCTCCTACACGGACACCCGCGCCGGTGACCTCGCCTGGTGCCTCGGCGGCGACCCGCTGCCCGCTCTCGCCGTCCGCGACCTGAGACTCGACGGAGCCGGCCGCCAGGGCGCCTCCGGCACCCTCCAGCTGCGCCTGCTGGGCGCCTCCCACCAGGTGGTGATCGACGCGGGCCCCGGCCAGTGTCTGGAGACCGTCGCCTGTCTGCCCGGCCGCCGCACCCCGCTGCCGGCCCGGGTGGCCAAGCAGGTCGGCGGCTGGGAGTACGAGTTCGCCGCCCGGATCGAGGCGCTGCCGCCGCACGACTTCGCGGCCCGCGCCCAGGAACTGCTGGCCCTGGTCGAGGGGCACCCGCGGGGCCTGGCCGGGGTCTTCCCGGGCGACCCGAGCGCCTTCACCGCGCTGGTCGCCCAGGGCGGCGCGGACCGGGTGCTCTGGCGCACCTGGCACGCCTACCCCCAGGAGGGGCAGCTGGTGTGCACCCGGTCCTCGCTGGTGCTGTCCGGGGCATGACCGCCCAAGGCCAGGACCGGACCACCCGATCCGGCCACAGAGCCCACGATGCGGCCCTACGAATCGCACGCAGGAACGATTCGTCAATCTGACGTTGCTCACTGTCCGCCGAATGGGCGCAGCGATCCGTCCCGCACGTCCCCTAGCGTTTGTTCGTGATCAACCATCCGGCCGGTCCGCCCGCACGCCCGCGAGTGGACCTCGACGACGGCACCCCACCCCGGCCCGGGCGAAGCCTCGCCCCACTCCTGCCCACCCGCCGTCGATCCCGGCTGCGCTCCAGCCCCCGGCTCGCCCGGCTGGCCGTCCTGCTGGCCGCGTTCGTCTGCGCGGCCTGCGGGCTCGTCTACGAACTCGAACTCGTCGCGCTCGGCGACTACCTGCTCGGGGACACGGTCACCCAAACCTCCGTCGTGCTCTCCGTCATGGTGTTCGCGATGGGCCTCGGCTCGCTGCTCGTCAAGCGGCTCACCAGCCGCCCCGCCACCGCCTTCGCCCTGGTCGAGTGCGCGCTCGCGCTCACCGGCGGGCTCTCCGTCCTCGCGCTCTACTCCTGCTGGGCCTGGATCGGCCGCTACCAGGTCGCCGTGGTCGGCCTGACCTGCCTGATCGGCATCCTGATCGGCGCCGAGATCCCGCTGCTGATGACCCTCATCCAGCGGATCCGGCGCGAGGACGCCGGACGGGCCGTCGCCGACCTGTTCGCCGCCGACTACGTGGGCGCGCTGATCGGCGGCCTCGCCTTCCCGTTCCTGATCCTGCCCGCCCTCGGCCCCGGCGACGGCGCACTGCTCACCGGCGCCGTCAACGCCGTCGCGGGGGCCGCCGTGGTGCTCTGGCTGTTCCGCGAGGAACCCGCCCCCCGGATCCGGCGGCTGCTCTGGGGCGGCTGCCTGCTCGTCCTCGCCCTGCTCGCGGCCGCCGCGGCCGGCTCCGACGCGATCGAGCGCGCCGCCCGGTACGCCCTCTACGGCGACGACGTCCGCTACGCCACCCGCAGCCGGCACCAGGAGATCGTGCTCACCGGCCCCGCCGAGGGCCCGCTCCGGCTCTACCTGGACGGCCGGCTCACGGTCTGCGGGCCCGACGAGTACCGGGCCGGCGAGGGACTGGTCCACCCCGCCATGGCCGGCGGCCCGGACGCCCGGGTGCTGCTGCTCGGCGGCGGCGACGGGCTCGCCCTGCGGGAGGTGCTGCGGCACCGGGGCGTCCGGGCCGTCCGGCTGGTCGACGGCGACCCCGCGCTCCCCCGGCTCGCCCGCACCGACCCCGGGCTCGCCGCCCTCGGCGGCCGCTCGCTGGACGACCCCCGGGTCAGCACCACCGCGGCCGACCCGATGGCCTGGCTGCGCGGTGCGGGCGCCTCCGGCGGGGACGGGCCGTACGACGTGGTGCTCGCCGACCTCCTGGCACCGGGCGACGGCGGACCGGTCAAATTCCACTCCGAGGAGTTCTACGGCCTCGCCGCCAGGCTGCTCGCCCCCGGCGGGCGGATCGCCGTCCGCGCCGGAAGCGGCACGGACGGCACGGACGGCACAGCCAGCCCGGACGGCCTGAACAGCCTCTGGCAGATCGAGTCCGGGCTGCACCGGGCAGGCCTGCGCACCGCCCCGTACGCCGTCGCGGGCAGCGCCACGGCCACCTGCCGCCCCGGCCCGCCGGACGGCACCCAGAACTTCCTCCTCGCCGCCGACGCCCAGCCCCCGCTCGGCCTCGCCCCCGACGCCCCGCCACCCCGCGCCCTCACCCCCGAAGCCCTCCGCGGCTCCGCCGCCCGCCTCACCGCCCTCCGCCCCGCCCACCCACCGGCCGCCTTCACCCTCCTCGGCCCCCGCTGAGCCTCCGGGAAGCCACGTGCGAGCCGCCGGGGTGGGGCGACGGCCCTCCCCGACTCTCCCCCGGTCCCAGCCCTCTGGTGCGGCCCCGCGAGGAACCGCCGAAGGACGAGCCCGTCACCGCCACGAGCCACCCCGACCGGGACCCGCGGCACACCGGCCCCCGCAGGGCGGGACCGATGGTGCGACGGCCAAGGGAACAGGTGGGACGGGGAAAATCTGATGGTGGTGGGTAGGGACCGGGCGGGGACCAGTCGGTAGGCTCCGTGGCATGGAGCATGAGGTTGTCGTCCCGATGTCCGCCGAGCTGGTGAGGCAGGCCTTGCAGGATCCGGCGCTGCTGGCGCAGAGTGTGCCGGGGCTGAGCACCGAGCCCGCCGCGGTCGGGGCAGGCTCGGCCGAGGAGATCGGCGGCCGGCTGAAGCTGCGGATCGGCGGCTCCACGATCACGTACAAGGGCGTGCTGTCGCTGATCGAGGGCCGCGAGGGCGTGCTGACCGTGCTCGCCGAGGGCGAGGAGGCCCGGGGCAGCGGTGAGGTGACCGCCACCGTCCGGGTCAGCGTCGCGGACGGCGCCGAGGACGGCACCGCGGCGATCCGCTTCACCGGTGACCTGAGCGCCACCGGCCGGCTGACCGAGTTCGACGAGGAGACCCTCGACACCGCCGGCCGCCGCCTGCTGGACCGTTTCGCCGCCGCGCTGGCCGCCCCGGAGGGCGAGCAGCCGCAGGAGCGGGAGGAGGACCGGGAGGAGGGCAACGAGGCAGCCGAGCCCGAGGCCGACGCCGAGTCCGAGGCCGAGCCCGAGACGGGCACCGACGCCGGCGTGGTCTACCTGGAGGAGCACCAGGACCAGCCCGGCGACGACCTGGACGACGACCTCTCCGACCTGATCGCCTTCTCCGACGCCGACGCCGAGCGCTTCGGTCTGCCCACCGGCTCCGCGGACTCCGACGAGGAGGGCACGGACGAGGAGGACGACGTCGACGACGCGGACGCCGTCGCCGAGGAACTCCCCGCCGAGCCGCTCTTCGCGTACGAGGAGGAGCCGGTGCTCACCGGCCCGGTGCGCCGCAGCATCGTCGGCCGGTCCGCCGAGGAGGTGGACCACGCCCCGCCGCGCGGCCCGTACGCCCCGGCGCTGCCCGCCCGCAGCGCGCGGGCCCGGGCGGCGTCCCGGTGGGGCGGCGAGGCCGGCGGGATCGTGGTGCCGGGCACCGGCGGCCGCAGCGCGGTGCCGTGGGTGATCGGCGGCTCGGTGGCCCTGCTGGGCGGTGCCGTGGTGCTGGTCAGGGCGCTGCGCCGGCGCTGAGCCCGGGGCGCCGGGTCCGTGCTCAGGGCCTAGACTGAACGCTCATGAGCAACGACCGCGACGCCCTGCTGGCACAGATCAAGGACAAGGCCGTCGTGCACGGCAAGGTCACCCTTTCCTCCGGCAAGGAGGCCGACTACTACGTCGACCTGCGCCGGATCACGCTGGACGGCGTGGCCGCCCCGCTGGTCGGCCGGGTGATGCTGGACGCGACCTCCCACCTGGAGTACGACGCCGTCGGCGGGCTGACCCTGGGCGCCGACCCGGTGGCCACCTCGATGCTGCACGCCGCCGCCGCGCGCGGCCGGCAGCTGGACGCCTTCGTGGTCCGCAAGACCGGCAAGGCGCACGGCCTCCAGCGCCGCATCGAGGGCCCCGAGGTGAAGGGCCGCCGGGTGCTGGCCGTCGAGGACACCTCCACCACCGGCGGCTCGGTGCTGGCCGCCGTGGAGGCGCTGCGCGAGGCGGGCGCCGAGGTGGTCGGCGTCGCGGTGATCGTGGAGCGCGGCGGCGCGGGTGCCGTCGAGGCGCAGGGCCTGGAGTACGTGACCGCGTACACCCTGGAGGACCTGGGTCTCTGACCCCGGCCGCCCCGAGGACGACGGAGGGCCGGTCCCGTTTCACGTGAAACGGGACCGGCCCTCGCCATGTCCGCCGGTGGGCGCTCGGCCGGTGGGCGCTCAGCCCCGCCGGTGCCGGCCGCCGCCGACCTGGGCCGGGTTCTCGGCGTCGGCCTCGGCACCGCCCGCCCGCTTCTTCCTCCGCTCGCGCATGACCTCGACCAGGATCGGCGAGATCGACAGCAGGACGATCAGCAGCACGGCCGGGATCAGGTACTTGTCGATCACCGGGGCGAGCGCGTCACCGAAGAAGTAGCCGATCAGCAGCATGGACTCGGTCCACAGCACACCGCCGATCACGTTCCAGAGGAAGAAGGTCCGGGCGGGCATCTCCAGGGTGCCGGCGACCGGGTTCAGGAAGGTGCGGATGATCGGCATGAAGCGGGCCAGCACGACGGCCTTGCCCGCACCGAACTTGTTGAAGTACTCCTCCGCCTTCACCACGTACTCGCGGCGGAAGATCTTCGACTCGGGCTTGTCGAACATCTTCGGCCCGACCTTGACCCCGATCAGGTGGCCCAACTGGGCACCGGCGATCGCCGCGATCGGGCAGCCGATCAGCAGGACGGCGATCGGCAGCTTGGCGCCGTCGCCGAGCACCGAGGAGGCGGCGTTCGACGCGGCGACACCCGCGAGGATCAGCAGCGAGTCACCCGGGAAGAAGAAGCCGACCAGCAGGCCGGTCTCCGCGAAGATGATCGCGATCAGCCCGATGGCGCCGAGGGACGAGATCAGGGATTTGGCGTCGAGCAGGTTGACGGCCAGCTGGTTGTAGTCCACGGGCGCAGGATAGCGGGCGCACCTGGCCGACGACGGCTCCCGACCCCCGCCCGGACCGCCCGGGGCCCGTCGCACACCCGCACCCTGCGGCGTTCCGCATGGCGGGCTCCTGCTGACCGGCGGGCACGAGTCTGGGAAGATGGCACGGGCGTCCGGTCCGCAACGGCACACCACCCTCATGGCCGTACCGCGGAGGTCGCCTCGAACGTGCCGGAGAGCCACCGCAACGCCGCGCGTCGGCGGGCCGGCACGGAGTCGTCACGAAGGCGTACACAGCGTCGGACAGCACCGTCCGTACGCCGCAACCCGACAGGAGCGGATCGCATGCCCATCGCAACTCCCGAGGTCTACAACGAGATGCTGGACCGGGCCAAGGCGGGCAAGTTCGCCTACCCGGCCATCAACGTCACCTCGTCGCAGACCCTGCACGCCGCACTGCGTGGTTTCGCCGAGGCCGAGAGCGACGGCATCATCCAGATCTCGACCGGTGGCGCGGAGTTCCTGGGCGGCCAGCACAGCAAGGACATGGTGACCGGCGCCGTCGCGCTCGCCGAGTTCGCCCACATCGTCGCCGCCAAGTACGACATCACGGTCGCGCTGCACACCGACCACTGCCCGAAGGACAAGCTGGACGGCTACGTCCGCCCGCTGCTGGCGGTCTCCGCCGAGCGCGTGGCCAAGGGCCAGAACCCGCTGTTCCAGTCGCACATGTGGGACGGCTCGGCCGAGACCCTCTCCGACAACCTGGCCATCGCCCAGGAGCTGCTGGCCCAGGCCGCCGCCGCCAAGATCATCCTTGAGGTCGAGATCACCCCGACCGGCGGCGAGGAGGACGGCGTCACCCACGAGATCAACGACGAGCTGTACACCACCGTCAACGACGCCGTGCGCACCGCCGAGGCGCTGGGCCTGGGCGAGAAGGGCCGCTACCTGCTGGCCGCCTCCTTCGGCAACGTGCACGGCGTCTACAAGCCGGGCAACGTCGTGCTGAAGCCGGAGCTGCTGCGCGAGCTCCAGGACGCGATCGGCAAGCAGTACGGCAAGACCGACCCGTTCGACTTCGTCTTCCACGGCGGCTCGGGCTCGACCACCGAGGAGATCGCCACCGCGCTGGAGAACGGCGTCGTGAAGATGAACCTGGACACCGACACCCAGTACGCCTTCACCCGCCCGGTGGCCGGCCACATGTTCGCCAACTACGACGGCGTGCTGAAGGTCGACGGCGAGGTCGGCAAGAAGAACACCTACGACCCGCGCACCTGGGGCAAGCTGGCCGAGGCCGGCATGGCCGCCCGCGTGCGGGAGGCCGCCGAGCAGCTGCGTTCGGCGGGCAAGCGCCTGAAGTGAGGCCCTCGCGCCCCACATGAGGAACGGGTGCCCCCGGCGGTCCTCCGCCGGGGGCACCCGCGCGTCCGGGTGTCCGCCACCCGGGCCGTGGCTACTGCTTGAGCTCCGCGTAGGCCTCCGCGCTGCTGTCCTTCAGGAACTGCCAGCAGCGGGCCTCCTCCTCGGTCTCCTTGATCGCGCCGGCCGCCCGCGCGAGCGCCGCCAGGCAGCGCAGGAAGCCGCGGTTGCCGCGGTGCTCCCACGGCACCGGGCCGTGGCCCTTCCAGCCGTTGCGCCGCAGCGCGTCCAGACCGCGGTGGTAGCCGGTACGGGCGTAGGCGTACGACTCGACGTACCGGCCGGCCGCGTAGGCGTCGTCAGCGAGCATGGCCCAGGCCAGGCAGAAGACCGGGAACTCGGCCGCCACCTGGGTCGGGGAGGCGGACTCCTCCGCCAGCATCCGGTAGGGCCGCTCCTCCTCCGGGAGGAGGGTCGGGTCGGGACCGTCGAGAAGGTTGCTGTGAATCGCCATGCCCTGAAGTCTGCCACCCGAGACGCAGGGGTCAACCGGCGTCCCGGAACGGGCCACCGTCCCCGGGGGCTCACGCCGCATACCAGGTATGTAGACATTCACCCGTTCGCCATGCCAGTGTGAAGATCATGTCCGCAGCCCGATCCGTCGGCGGGCGGGTCGCACCGCCCCGGAAGAAGGGCGGCAGCCGACGCCGCCGACCGTCTCGGAGATTCGGCCCTGGCATGCTCACGGCATTGCTGCTCTCCCTGCTGGTGCTGGGCGCCGCGGCGGTCATGCTGAACCGCTCCACGGGAACCCCGGCCGCCGCCCCGAGCACCCAGGCGCGGGTCGCCCCACCGGCCGAACAGGCCTCCATGGAGTCGCCGGCGCCCGTCCAGGCCCCGCCGACCCCTCCCCCGGCCGCGCCCCCCACCCCGACTCCCACGCCCACGCCCACGCCGACTCCCACACCCAAGCCGACACCCACCCCGACGCCGACTCCGACACCCACCGGACCGGACCCCGGCCCCACCGGGGGCGCGGGCACCTTCGCCATCGCCCCCGCCACCGCCAAGGCGGTCGGACAGGGCACCATCCGCCGCTACCGGGTCGAGGTCGAGGACGGCATCGGGATCGACGCGGCGGCCGCCGCCACCCAGATCCACGGCATCCTCGGCGACAAGCGCGGCTGGACCAGCGACCGCAAGGACGGCTTCCAGCTGACCGCCGGCGGCTCGTACGACTTCACCGTGAAGATCGCCTCACCGGCCACCGTGGACCGGATCTGCGGCGCCGCCGGCCTGGACACCCACGGCGAGGTCAACTGCAACGTCGGAAACCAGGTGCTCGTCAACTCCAAGCGCTGGAACACCGGCTCACCCCAGTTCAGCGGACCGCTGGACGAGTACCGGGCGCTGATCGTCAACCACGAGGTGGGCCACCGGATCGGCCACGGGCACGAGAGCTGCCCCGGGGAGGGCAAGCCCGCGCCCGCGATGATGCAGCAGATCTACGGCCTCAAGGGCTGCACCCCCAACGCCTGGCCGTACTCGGCGGAGGGCACCTACCTGAGCGGGCCGTCCGTCCCGTAGGACGCGGGCCCGGCTACCCGAACACCGGCAGGTACGTCCGCAGGTCGCTGCGCTCCCCCGAGGCGGACACCGCGGCCCCCTCCACCGAGGCCGCCCAGTCGGCCCGGCCGGTGGCCAGCCGGATCCAGGTCAGCGGGTCGGTCTCCACCACGTTGGGCGGGGTGCCCCGGGTGTGCTTCGGCCCGGGCACGGCCTGGACGACCGCGTACGGCGGGACCCGCAGCTCGACCGCGCCGCCGGGGGCGTGGTCGGCGAAGGCGTCGGCCAGCATCCGGGTGACGGCGGCGAGGGCCTGGCGGTCGTGCGGGAAGGCCTCCAGGCCGAGCGCGTCCGCCAGGTCGTCGGCGTGCACCACGGCCTCGACCAGCCTGGTCACCAGGTAGTCGGTCAGGAGCATCCGCCGGCCGACCACGACGGCGGTGGCCTCCGGGTCCGCCCCGGCCGGCCGGTCGAGCACGTCCCGTACGGCGTCGATCGACCGGTCGAACGCGGCGACCACCTCCGCGAGCGGACCGGCGAACCCGGTCGCCGCGTGGTCCGTCACCGCCTCGTCGACGGCCCCGGCCATCGTCCCGCTCAGCTCCGCGTAGCCGGCCAGCGAGAGCACCGGCCCGTCCGGCGCGGGGGCGTCCAGCGCGGCCGGCAGCCGGCCCAGCGCCAGGCTCAGGTGCGCCAGCAACTCCCGCACCCGCCAGGTGCCGAGTCGGGTCGGCCGCTCCAGCCGGTCGGCGGTGAGGCCGTGGACGACGGTGCGGAGCGCCTCGGTCTGGGCGGCCAGCGCGGCGCGGACCTTCTGCGGCTGGTACGTACGGGACTTGGCAGGCATGGGGCCCAACATACGTCGAGGGGCGGACGGTTCGGAAAGAACCGTCCGCCCCTCGGACCGGGCGGGCGTCAGGCCAGCAGGGCCTCGATGACGCCGGTGTGGGCGTCCTTCAGCTCCGCCAGCGAGACGCTGAACTGGCCCTGGACGTCCAGACTGTCGCCGTCCACGACACCGATCCGGGTGGCCGGCAGGCCCCGCGCGGTGCACATGTCGTTGAACCGGAGCTCCTCGCTGCGCGGCACCGCCACGACGGCGCGGCCGGCCGACTCCGAGAACAGCAGCACGAACGGGTCCTGGCCCTCGGGCACGACGATCCGCGCGCCGTGGCCGCCCTTGAGGCAGCTCTCCACCAGCGCCTGGCCGAGACCGCCGTCGGACAGGTCGTGCGCGGCGTCGATCATGCCGTCGCGCGAGGCGGCGATCAGGATCTCGCCGAGCAGCCGCTCGCGCTCCAGGTCCACCTCGGGCGGCAGGCCGCCGAGGTGGTCGTGGACGGCCTGCGACCAGGCCGAGCCGCCGAGCTCGTCCGCCGTGTCGCCGAGCAGGTAGAGCAGCTGCCCCTCCTCGGCGAAGGCCAGCGGGGTGCGCCGGGTGACGTCGTCGATGACACCGAGCACCGCGACCACCGGGGTCGGGTGGATGGCGACCTCGCCGGTCTGGTTGTACAGCGAGACGTTGCCGCCGGTGACCGGGGTGCCGAGCACCAGGCAGGCGTCGGCCAGACCGCGGGTGGCCTCGGCGAACTGCCACATCACGTCCGGGTCCTCGGGGGAGCCGAAGTTGAGGCAGTCGGAGACGGCGAGCGGCTTGGCACCGCCGGCCGCGACGTTGCGGTACGCCTCGGCCAGGGCCAGCTGGGCACCGGTGTACGGGTCCAGCTTGGCGAAGCGGCCGTTGCCGTCGGTGGCGACCGAGACGCCGAGGTTGGTCTCCTCGTCGATCCGGATCATGCCCGAGTCCTCGCCGGAGGCGAGCACGGTGTTGCCCAGCACGTAGCGGTCGTACTGGTTGGTGATCCAGGACTTGGAGGCCTGGTTCGGGTGGCTCGTGACCTTCAGCAGGTCGGCCTTGAGGCCCTCGCCGGTGGTCGGGCGGGCCAGCCGCTCGGCGGTCGGGGCGTCGGCCTGGAGCGCGTCCTGCCAGCTCGGGCGGGCGTACGGGCGCTGGTAGGTCGGGCCCTCGTGGGCGACGGTGCGCGGCGGGACGTCCACCACGAGCTCGCCGTGCCAGAAGATCTCCAGCCGCTCGCCGTCGGTCACCTCACCGATGACGTTGGCGATGACGTCCCACTTCTCGCAGATCTCCAGGAAGCGGTCGACCTTGTCGGGCTCCACGATCGCGCACATGCGCTCCTGCGACTCGCTCATGAGGATCTCCTCGGGCGAGAGCGTGTGGTCGCGCAGGTGCACGGTGTCGAGCTCGATCCGCATGCCGCCGGAGCCGGCCGAGGCCAGCTCGCTGGTGGCGCAGGACAGACCGGCGCCGCCGAGGTCCTGGATGCCCTTGACGAGCTTCTCCCGGAAGATCTCCAGGGTGCACTCGATCAGGAGCTTCTCCTGGAACGGGTCGCCGACCTGGACGGCCGGGCGCTTGGCCGGCTTCGTGTCGTCGAAGGTCTCGGAGGCCAGCACCGAGACGCCGCCGATGCCGTCGCCGCCGGTGCGGGCTCCGTACAGGATGACCTTGTTGCCGGCGCCGGAGGCCTGCGCGAGGTGGATGTCCTCGTGCTTCATGACGCCCACGCACAGCGCGTTGACCAGCGGGTTGCCCTGGTAGCAGGAGTCGAAGACGACCTCGCCGCCGATGTTCGGCAGGCCCAGGCAGTTGCCGTAGCCGCCGATGCCCGCGACGATCCCGGGCAGCACGCGCCGGGTGTCCGGGTGGTCGGCCGCACCGAAGCGCAGCGGGTCCATCACGGCGACCGGGCGGGCGCCCATCGCCAGGATGTCGCGCACGATGCCGCCGATGCCGGTGGCCGCGCCCTGGTAGGGCTCGATGTACGACGGGTGGTTGTGCGACTCGACCTTGAAGGTGACCGCGTAACCCTGGCCGACGTCGACCACACCGGCGTTCTCGCCGATGCCGACGAGCATCGCGTCCGAATCCGGCTTCTTGTCGCCGAACTGCTTCAGGTGGACCTTGCTGCTCTTGTACGAACAGTGCTCCGACCACATGACCGAGTACATGGCGAGTTCGGCGCCGGTCGGGCGGCGGCCGAGGATCTCCCGGATGCGCGCGTACTCGTCCTCCTTGAGGCCGAGTTCGGCCCAGGGCTGGGCGGCGTCCGGGGTCTGCTCGGCGTTCTTGACGGTGTCGAGGCTCATCAGGCGTTCACCAGCTGCTTCAGGACGGAAGTGAAGAAGCCCAGGCCCTCGGTGGTCGGACCGGTGAGCGGCTCCACGGCGTGCTCCGGGTGCGGCATCAGGCCGACGACATTGCCGGCGGCGTTGGTGATGCCGGCGATGTCGCGGTACGAACCGTTCGGGTTGACGTCGAGGTAGCGGGCGACGACCCGGCCCTCCGCCTCCAGTTCGTCCAGCACCCGCTCGTCGGCGACGAAGCGGCCCTCGCCGTTCTTCAGCGGGACGACGATTTCCTGGCCCACCGAGTAATCCCCGGTCCAGGCGGTGCCGGCGTTCTCGATCCGCAGCTTCTGGTCGCGGCAGACGAAGTGCAGCGAGTCGTTCCGGTGGAGCGCGCCGGGCAGCAGGTGCGATTCGCAGAGCACCTGGAAGCCGTTGCAGATACCGAGCACCGGCATTCCGAGCTTCGCCTGCTCGATGACGGACTCCATCACCGGCGAGAAGCGGGAGATCGCACCGCAGCGCAGATAGTCGCCGTAACTGAATCCGCCCGGCAGGACGACGGCGTCGACCTGGTGGAGATCCTTGTCACGGTGCCAGAGGGCGACCGGCTCGGCGCCGGCGAGACGGACCGCCCGCTGGGCGTCACGGTCGTCGAGGGAGCCCGGGAAAGTGACGACGCCGACGCGGGTGGTCACTTGCCCTCCTCCTCGACCCGGACGGTGAAGTCCTCGATCACGGTGTTGGCGAGAAAGGTCTCGGCGGCTTCGCGGATACGGGCGAGCGCCGCGTCGTCGACCGGGCCCTCCACATCCAGCTCGAAACGCTTGCCCTGGCGGACGTCGGCGATCCCGGTGAATCCGAGACGGGGCAGTGCGCGCTGCACCGCCTGTCCCTGGGGGTCGAGGATCTCCGGCTTGAGCATGACGTCGACTACGACGCGTGCCACTGGCACTCCCGGTGGTGTCTTCGGTGAGGCGGGGGAACTCCAGACTACCGGTGGTTTCGGGCAGGATTGCTGGCCGGGCATAGCGACGCGCGTAGACCAAGGCCCCTTACACCGCAAGGGATCCGGCCCCCTGACCCCCCGTCGGACCCGTCCGGTTTCCGTGGAAACGGCACCAGGAACGACACCCGGAAGGGCACTCGGAACGGCACTCGGAAGGCCACCGGGAACGACCCCGCCCGGAGAACACCCGAATACGGCACTTGGGGACAGATCCGCCCGTCCCGCACATCGGTATCCGGCGCACCCGACGAAGACTCGTGAATATCCGGAAAAGAATGCCGGACTCTTCGATTTCGACCCCCTTCGGGTGCAGAATAGGGCCACCTGTCGCGGCAAGTGCTGCGTATCAGGCGGGCCACCGGGTCCGCCCGTACGTACTTGCGCGAGTTGGTGCACATCAGGCCTCGGTACCCCCTCGGACCGGCGGCCGAATTGCCCGAGAGGATTGACACCCATGGCTCAGCGTGTAGTTGTCACGCTCTCCGACGACCTGGACGGCGGCGCCGCCGCGGAAACCGTCCACTTCGGCGTCGACGGGAAGTCGTACGAGATCGACCTGTCCGTGGACAACGCGGAAAAGCTGCGGGAGGCCCTCGCTCCGTTCGTCGCCGCCGGCCGCCGGCAGAGCCGTACCGGAAAGTCCTTCCGCCGCACCGCCCTCACTCCGGACCCGGCCGCGGTCCGCGCCTGGGCGCTGTCCCGCGGGATGGAACTCCCGGCCCGGGGCCGTATCCCCAAGCACGTCTACGAGGCGTTCGCCGAGGCGAACTGAGCCCCGCGGGACTCCGTTCCCGGGTCGCCCCTCCCGCCCGGACCGAAGGGTGGGGCGACCACCCCGAAAGATGCTGTAGAGTATTCCTCGTCGCCGCAACGGAGAGATCCGAAGAGGCGGCGGGTGCCCCACCAGGCACCGTGCGGACGTGGCTCAGTTGGTAGAGCATCACCTTGCCAAGGTGAGGGTCGCGAGTTCGAATCTCGTCGTCCGCTCGCAGTGCGCGAGCACAGCACAACTCAATAGTTTGACCTGCGGACGTGGCTCAGTTGGTAGAGCATCACCTTGCCAAGGTGAGGGTCGCGAGTTCGAATCTCGTCGTCCGCTCAGATACGAAGGGCCCCCTCGTTTGAGGGGGCCCTTCGGCATTCCCTCCGACGACCGCGATATCCACCCATGACATTTGTCATCGCCGACCCGTGGATACCCACCGCCGTCCCATGACGGCCCGCACTGCCCGCGCGGCCCGGTCGGCGGAAGGCTTGAGGCATGGAAACGAGCCGGGCCCCCCGCCCCAGCGAAGACGTGATCGAGGTCACCGACCTGCACCGCCACTACGGCGGCGGCACCTCCGGGTACCACGCCGTGCGCGGTGTGGACCTCACCGTCCGCCGCGGCGAGCTGTTCGCCCTGCTGGGCACCAACGGGGCCGGCAAGACCTCCACCATGGAGGTCATCGAGGGCCTGGCCGCGCCCACCGGCGGCACCGTCCGGGTGCTCGGCCGGGACCCGTACAAGGAGCGCGCCGCCGTCCGGCCGCGGATCGGCGTCATGCTCCAGGAGGGCGGCTTCCCCGGCGAGCTCACCGCCGCCGAGACCGGCCGGGTCTGGGCCGGGATGACCAGCGGCGCCCGCCCGGTGGCGGAGGCGCTGGAGCTGGTCGGCCTCGGCCACCGGGCGAACGTCCGGGTCAAGCAGCTGTCCGGTGGCGAGAGGCGCCGGCTGGACCTCGCGATGGCCCTGCTCGGCCGCCCCGAGGTGCTCTTCCTGGACGAGCCCAGCACCGGCCTCGACCCGGAGGCGCGCGCCTCCGTCTGGCAGCTGGTGCGCGAGCTGCGCGCCCAGGGCACCACGGTGCTGCTCACCACGCACTACCTGGAGGAGGCCGAGGAGCTGGCCGACCGGCTGGCCATCATGCACGGCGGCCGGGTCGTCACCGCCGGCACCGTCGCCGAGGTGATCGCCGACCGGCCCTCCCGGATCAGCTTCCGGCTGCCCGAGTTCGCCGGAGCTCCCCTGCCCGTCCTGGCCGGGGCCGAGTTCACCATCGACGGCGACAAGGTCACCGTGCAGACCCTCGCCCTCCAGGACGCCCTCACCGACCTGCTCGGCTGGGCCCGCCACCACGGCATCGCGCTCGGCGCCCTGGACGCCCGCAGCGCCTCGCTGGAGGAGGCCTTCCTCGCGATCGCCTCCGAGGCCGCCCACCAGAACCCGCCGCAGGCGCCCGCCGCCACCCGTCCCGCCCGCCGCCGCCTGATCGGATCCGCCCGATGACCACCGCCGCCACCCTCACCGCCGGTCCGAAGAGCACCACCGTCCGCCGGCTGCTCGCCCTCGGCCGGGCCGAGGCCACCCTGCTGCTGCGCAACCGCACGGCGCTGTTCACCGCCCTGCTGCTGCCGCTGATCCTCGTCTTCACCCTGAAGAGCACGCTCTCCCAGCAGGCCGAGTCCAACCCCGGGCTGGACGTCGACTCGCTGCTGGTCTACGGCTCGGTCGGGATGGTCCTGGCCTTCGTCGTGTACTACAACCTGACCGCCGCGTACGTCGGACGGCGCGGTGAGCTGGTCCTCAAGCGGCTGCGCACCGGCGAGGCCCGGGACCTGGAGATCCTGCTCGGCACGGCCGTCCCGTCGCTCACCCTCGGGCTGCTGATGGCCGCCCTGATCGGGGTCGGCGGCAGCCTCGGCCTGCACCTGGCCGTGCCGGTCAACCCGCTGCTGATGCTGGTCGGCCTGCTGCTGGTGCTGGCCACCATGATCGCCCTGGCCGCGCTGTCCAGCGCCTTCACCAGGACCGTCGAGAGCGCGGGCATCACCACCCTGCCGGTCATGCTGGTCATGCAGCTCGGCTCCGGCCTGTTCATCCCGCTGGAGGTCATGCCCAAGGTGATGGCCGACGTCTGCCGTCTGCTGCCGACCACCCC
Source organism: Kitasatospora sp. NPDC056651 (assembly GCF_042792155.1). Lineage (NCBI taxonomy): Bacteria > Bacillati > Actinomycetota > Actinomycetes > Kitasatosporales > Streptomycetaceae > Kitasatospora > Kitasatospora sp. NPDC056651. The sequence continues at coordinate 39,868 of NZ_JBHTWX010000071.1, forward strand.
GGCCTTCCAGCTGATCCGCATCGGGTGGTTCGGGACCGACGGCTCGGCCCCCGCGACCGACTTCCTCGGCAGCTGGGGCGCGGCCGGCTCGCACCTGATCACCGGGACCATCTGGCTCGGCCTGTCCGTCTGGGGCGCGGTGCGCTACTTCCGCTGGGAGCCGCGCCGCTGAAGTCCACTGCCGGACTCCACCCGCTGAGCCCCACCGCTGAACCTCCGGCTGAGCCATGAACAGTAATCCGAAGGACCGTCCCCAGATTGACCTCTGATATGAAGGCAGCAAGCAGGATCGTGGTCGAACTGGGGGCGGAAGAATTGAGAATGCGGTCACCGCGCAGCAGCTGGGCGAACATGAGCAAGCCCCAGCGCACCGAGCTGTACTTCCGCTGGTCGCTCTACTCGCTGCCGCTGCTGGTGCTCCCGGTGACGCTGGTCGCCGCCGGAGCCCGGGCCGATCTGTCGGACTCCATCGGAACGGTCCGGATCTCCCTGCTGGTCGCGCTCGCCGCGACGCTGCTGAGCCTGCGGGCCTGCCGCACCTCGCTCGACCACTACCTCAAGCGCCCCACCGACCACCTGCGCTGGCTGGCCGTCACCGGCGCCTTCGCGGTGGCCGGCTCCTGGGCCGTCCTGCTGGTCGAGCCGCACTCCGACGGGGCGGCCGGCTCGCACGGAACGGCGTTCACCTTCACGGTCGTGACCCTCCTGCTCACCAGTGCCTTCGGGCCGGCGGCCATCGTGCTGTCACTGCCCCGGGCGGCCCTGGCCGCCGTCGGCGGGTTCCTCCTGGTGGCCCCGGCGATGGTGCTGGCCGGGTACGGCGTCCCCCGCACCGCCGGGCAGCTGGTCGGCATCCTGATCGTGCTGCCCGTCCTCGGCGGGACCTGCCGCAGCTTCGCCTGGCTGACCGCGGCGGTCTGGGAGCTGGACGCCGCCCGCGAGGCGCAGTCCCGGCTGGCCGTCGCCGAGGAGCGGCTGCGCTTCTCCCGCGACCTGCACGACGTGATGGGCCGCAACCTCACCACCATCGCGCTGAAGAGCGAACTCGCCGTCCAGCTCGCCCGCCGCGGGCGCGAAGAGGCCGCCGACCAGATGGCCGAGGTGCAGAAGATCGCCCAGGAGTCGCAGCGCGAGGTCCGGGACGTCATCCGCGGCTACCGCACCGCCGACCTGCACGCCGAGGCGATCGGCGCCCGGGCGGTGCTGCGCTCGGCCGACGTCAGCTGCGAGATCGACCTCGGCGAGGACGCCGACCGGCTGCCGCCCGCGGTGCAGTCCGTGCTCGGCTGGGTGATCCGCGAGGCCACCACCAACGTGCTGCGGCACAGCGAGGCCGCCCGCTGCCTGATCCGGCTGCGGACCGAGGACGGACGGGCCGTGCTGGAGCTGGAGAATGACGGGGTGCCCGCCGTCCCGTTCCCCTCCCAGGGCAGCGGCACCGGGCTGCGCGGCCTGCGCGAACGGCTCGCCGCCCACGACGGCGAGCTGACCGTCCCGACCGTCGAGGCGGGCGTCTTCCGGATGCTCGCCACCGTCCCGCTCCCCCGCTGAGGAAGAAAGCGCCCGATGACCGAGAACGCCGCGCCCGTCCGCGTCCTGCTCGCCGACGACGAGCACCTGATCCGGGGCGCGCTGGCCGCGCTGCTCTCGCTGGAGGACGACATCGAGGTGGTCGCCCAGGCCGGCTCCGGCACGGAGGCGCTGGCGATGGCCCAGTCGCACCGCCCGGACGTCGCGGTGCTGGACCTCCAGATGCCGGGCAAGGACGGCATCGAGGTGGCCGCCCAGCTGCGGCTGCTGCTGCCGGACTGCCGCTGCATGATCGTCACCGGCCACGGCCGCCCGGGCTACCTGAAGCGGGCGCTGGAGGTCGGGGTGCGCGGCTTCCTGCCGAAGACCGTCTCGGCGGCGGACCTGGCCGGCATCATCCGCACCGTGCGCTCCGGCGGCCGGTACGTGGACCCGGAGCTGGCGGCGGACGCGATCAGCGCCGGGGAGACCCCGTTGACCCCGCGTGAGACGGACGTCCTGGAGCTGGCCGCCGACGGCACCCCGATCGCCGAGATCGCCGCGCGGGCCGCGCTGTCCCCGGGCACCGTGCGCAACTACCTGTCCTCGGCGGCCACCAAGCTGGGGGCGGAGAACCGGCACGCGGCGGTGCGGATCGCCCGCGAGCACGGCTGGATCTGAATCCAGCACTCGCGGGCGTCGCGCGACGCGTCAGGCCCAGCTGGTGCCGGTCAGCCGCTCGTAGACCTCGATGTACTTGGCCCTGGTCCGCTCGACCACCTCGTCCGGCAGGGCCGGCGGCGGCTCCTCGCCGTGGCGGTCCCAGCCGGAGGCCGGGGAGACCAGCCAGTCGCGGATCAGCTGCTTGTCGAAGGACGACTGCGAGCGGCCCGGCTGGTACTCGTCGGCGGGCCAGTAGCGGGAGGAGTCCGGGGTGAGCACCTCGTCGCCGATCACCAGCTCGCCGTCCAGCAGGCCGAACTCGAACTTGGTGTCGGCCAGGATGATGCCGCGCTCGCGGGCGATGCCCCGGGCCCGGGCGTAGACGTCCAGGGTGGTCCGGCGCAGCCGGGCGGCCAGGTCGGCGCCGATGCGGCGGGCGGTCTCCTCGTAGGAGACGTTCTCGTCGTGCTCGCCGACCTCGGCCTTGAGCGCCGGGGTGTAGATCGGGGCGGGCAGCTCGGAGCTGTTCTCCAGGCCCTCCGGCAGCGCGATGCCGCAGACCGTGCGGCTCTCCTCGTACTCGGCCAGGCCGGAGCCGGCCAGGTAGCCGCGGGCGACCGCCTCGACCGGGACCATCTCCAGGCTCCGGCAGACCAGCGTGCGGCCCTTCCAGTCGGCCGGGGCACCGGCCGGGACCTCGGCGGAGATCACGTGGTTGGGGACGATGTCGGCGATCCGGTCGAACCACCACATCGACAGCTGGGTGAGGATGCGGCCCTTGTCGGGGATCTCGTTCGGGAGCACCCAGTCGTGGGCGGACGTCCGGTCACTGGCCACCATGACCAGTTCACCCGACTCGGTGCGGTAGAGGTCGCGCACCTTGCCGGTGTGCAGGTGGACCAGGCCGGGTACCTGGACCGGCTCGGGCTTGGTGACAAATCCGCTCAAGGTGTTCAGTCCTCAGGGGTCGTTCACGGGCGGGGGCACCGCGAAAGGGGAGGTCACTGCCCCCGCAGTCTTTCACGACCGTCGCACGCTAGTTCTTGCAGAGCCGGTCCAGCAGGTTGGCGGTGGCCCGTTGGATCCGCTCGTCGGTCAGTCCCGGGCGGCCCAGCGCGGGCGACCAGGCGAAGGTGCCGGCCGCGAAGACGTACGCCCCGCTGGGCGCCCGGTAGAGCGAGGTCTCCTGGTAGCGGGTGCGGCCGACCGGGTCCTGGTAGGGCGAGTGCGCCAGCAGCACCCGCTCGACGTGCTCGGGCAGCGCCACCTTGGGGTAGTACCGGTCGGCCTCGCCGGCCACCAGTCCGGGCAGCTCGTCGCCCTCCTGGAGCCCGGTGCCGTCCCAGAGCCAGTGCGCGGTGTGCCGGGCCACCAGCGGGACGGGCGCGGCGACCCGCCCCGAGTACTGCACCCCGAGCAGGTGCTGCTCGGGCTCCCCGGCGTCCCGCCACAGTGCGCTGGCCGCGCCGGCCACCCCCGCGGCCGGGCTGCCGGGGCGGACCTTCTGCCGCTTGCGGCAGTTGAGCAGCCGGTTGGGCTCGCCGGAGGCGGCGGCGCTCAGCTCGACCCGCCAGTACATGGTGTTGGCGGAGAGGAACACCAGCGAGGTGCCGCCGTCCCGGGCCCGCTCGGCGGCCCGGCGCATCGGCTCGGACCAGTACTCGTCGTGGCCGGGGAAGACCAGCGCCCGGTGCCGGGACGGGTCCACCAGACCGGCGTGCAGGTCGGTGGCGGTGGCGTACGAGAGGTCGTAGCCGTAGCGCTCGGCCCAGCGGATGAAGTCGTACGCGTGACCGACGTGCAGCGGCAGCCCGGCGGTGGCGTGCGGGCGGTCGAAGGAGACGGTGACGGCCGCCTCCGGTTCGTCGACCAGGCCGCCGCGGCCGTCCCAGGCGTGGTACAGGCTGGCTCCGGTGCGGCCGTCCTCGGGGAACAGGTTGTACGCCTGCCAGGTCACGTCCGGGAGCACCAGCAGCAGTTCGGCGGTGCGCCCCTGCCCCTCGCAGTCCCGGACGGTGAACGGGATGTGGCTGCGGTGCAGCATGTCCGCGGTGGTCAGCACGGCGACGTACGAGCCGGGCTTCCAGTGCGGTGGGATCTGGAGCCGCCAGGAGTGCCACCAGTGGTGGCAGGAGACCGTCCGGTCGGCCACCAGCGGGGCGGGCTGGGCGAGGCCGGCGATGTGCGGGGTGGAGGTCATGAAGCGGGCGCCGTCGCCGCCGTAGTGGCCGATCCGGTAGACGTCCACGGTGAACTCGCGGGGCGGGTTGACGGTGACCCGGAAGTCCACCGAGCCGCCGGGGCGGACCACCCCGGCCGAGGCGAAGCCCTTGATCTGCTGGTCCACGTCGTTGGCGCCCTGCGGGGTGCCGACCGGCGGCTTGAGCCGGGTGCCGACGGCCAGCGGCTGCTGGCCGGGCGCGTCCACCGAGACGTACCAGGGGACGGCGCCCTCGGCCCCGGCCAGGTACTGGTCCGGGCTGCGCAGCCAGGGCAGCGGGCCCTGGCCGAAGGGGTCGGAGACGCTGTACGCGTGCGTGCCCGACTCCCAGCGACGGTTGAGTTCGGTCCTCACGCGCCCCTCCCAGGTGCACTTCCGCCCGGGGTTGGCACGTGCCCCCCGGATGTGCGTGCGGTCTAATACACCACAGAGTGCAGGCGCTGCGTCACCCTCCGGAGGCAATTGGCGCGGAGAATCTCGCGCGCCTCCCGGGGAGGGCCTCCGGCCTGCGAAGACGCCCGGCGGCCGGCGAGATCGGGGGCGCGTACGAGGGCACCGTGCGCCCTCCCGGACCGCCGGGGACGTCAGAGGCGCACGGGCTTCTCCAACCGGACGTCGGCGGCGTCGAGCCAGGCGCGCAGCGGTCCGTCCTGCCCCTGTTCGACGGCCTGGGCGACCGGACCGGCCAGGTCGGTCCGCCGGACCTCGCCGAGCAGCAGCACCGGGCCGTCCAGCCAGTCCAGGCCGGGGGCGCCGCCGGCGGTGTCCACGGCCGCGCAGCAGACCATCGCGGTGACGTGGTCGACCAGCAGGTCGCGGCCGCTGCGGGCGGGTTCGAGCAGCGGGGCCGGGGCGGTGGTGCGGGCCAGCTGGGCGGCGAGCGCGGCGGCCAGCAGCTCGCCGTCGCCCTCCGCCAGCCGGCCCAGCAGCCGGGTGAGGGTCGGGGCGCCGGGGCGGGACTGCGGGGCGAGCCGGTCCAGGGCGGTCTGGAGGGTGGCGGCGCCCGCCCGCCAGCCGGCATCCACGACCTCGGCCGGGTAGTCGGCCCACTCCAGCTCGTGCCAGCCGCCGGCCGCCGGGCGGCCGAAGAACAGGTCGGCGGCGAGCCGGGAGACCGCCCGGTCGACGTCGCCGGGCTCCTCCAGCAGGTCGCAGGCGGGGCGGTCGCCGAGCCGGCTGCCGTAGCCGTCGGCCAGCCGGTCGCGGCGGGAGAGTTCGGTGAGGGCGGCGACCACGCCGGCGTTGAGGTGGGCCGGGTGGCGGCCGAGCCGCCAGGCGGGCAGTGCGACCCGGGTGAGCAGCCGGTCCCAGCCGGCGTAGGCGAGGCCGACCTGCTCCTGGGCGGCGATCCGCAGGCCGTAGTCGACCGTCCTGGCCCGCTCGGAGGCCCAGCTCGCGACCGAGCGCTCCAGCTCGGCGGAGTGGCCCCGGCAGGCGCCGAGCAGGCGGCGGGTGATCCGGCGGGTGATCCGGTCGGCGAACGCGGCCGGACCGCGCCGGGGCGGCCGGGGCGGCGCGGCCAGGACGGCGCCGCCGAGGCCGGGGGCGGTGCCGCCGCCGGAGTCCAGGCAGGCGTCCAGGCTGCGCAGGAAGCGGCGGGCGGCGGCGATCTCCGGGTCGGCGGAGGCGGCGGTGCCGGCCACCACCGGGGCGAGCAGGGCGCGCAGTTCACCGGAGCGCATCCACCACAGGAAGGGTGAGCCGATCACCAGCACGGGGGCGGGCGGCTCGGGGCCCGGGCGCAGCGGGTGCGGTCGGCTCCCGGGCTTCGGCGGAGCCGGCCGCCGGTCCGCCGGCACCTCCTCCAGCCAGCTGTCGCAGTCCGGGGTGAGGGCCACGGCGGAGGGCGCGGGCACGTCGAGCCGGTCGGCCAGCTCGTCGATCAGCCGGTACAGCTCGGGTGCCGCGGCGCGGTCCAGCGGGACGGCCGGGGTGGACGGCGGGACGGCCCGGCGCAGGGCCCGGGCGGTGAGCCCGGCCACCAGCAGGGTCAGGGCGGCGACGGCGCAGACCGCCCAGCGGGCGGCGTCCCAGCCGGCCGCGTCGGCGGCGCCGGGCGCGCCGATCCGGCCGGTGAACCGGCCCGCGAGCAGGATCACCGCGATGGCGGTGGGCAGGACGGCGGCGGCCCGGGCGAGGCCTCGGACCCGTAGGACCGCCTGAGCGTGAGCACGCGCGAGGTCGACTGCGGTCATACCGTGCGGCACCCCCTTCGGAGCCCTCCGGCGCCCGGCTTCGGGCTCCTGAGCCGACTCGAAACGATCAGTTCCGACCGGGAAGCGGAGGTGTCCGATCCCCGGTAGTGCATGCTGCGTGGCGCTACTGACATTTTCGACGCCCCGGTCCGGGTGGGCGTTCCGGATCGTCCCGGTTTCCACTCGTCCCGGTGACACCGCCCAGGTGTTCCGGTGACGCCGCCCGGACGGCGGCGACCGGTCCGGTGCGAAGCATCCGGACCACCACCTGGCCGGTCGCCGTCCAGCATCCCCCCGTGGGAGCACCGCTACCCGGCGGCGACCCCGGCGCACGGACCCCGTGCACCACGATCCAGCGCACCATAAGGCCGGGCAGCCGGTTACGTCAGCCGGATGCGGGTGCTGTCACCCGATGGGCTGGAATCCGTCGACCGAACGGTGTGTCCGCGCGCGCGGCCGCCCCGGCCCCGAAACGCCGGAGGGGCTGCGGCCATGGGGTTGACCGGCGCACGCCGGCGCCGGACGGCCCGGCCGCCGGGGGCCCGGGGCCGGGCCGCCACGCACCGCGGCCCCCGTGCGAGCGGTTCGCACGCTGT
>NZ_JBHTWX010000072.1:0-46762 GCF_042792155.1 Kitasatospora sp. NPDC056651
GCCTTCTCGTGGTCGCGCGTGTCACGGGAACCGGGCCGGACGGGGGAGTGGCCGGCCCGGTCCCGCGCCCGGCGTCAGGAGTCGCGTCGAACAGCCTCGACGCGACGGCGCCGGAGCACCATGCCGGCCCAGCCGACGCTGATCGCGGCAGCGCCGGCGAGCAGCAGCGGGCCGGTGGAGGAAGTGCCGCCCACGGCCGCCGAGGCGGTCGGGATCACCTGGCCGGCCGGGGAGTCCGGGTCCCCGCCGTGGCCGTGGTGGGCGACGGTGGACTTCGAGGCGTCGGCCGCGATCTGGGCGTCGCTGGGCGCGGCCGGAGCCTGGGCGGCGAGCGCCGACACGGCGGCGGTCTTGGCGCCGAAGTCGACGTCGGAGCAGGCGTAGAAGGCCTCCGGGCTGTCGCTGCGCTGCCACACCGTGTACAGGACCTGGCGGCCGGTGCGCTGCGGCAGGGTGCCGGAGTAGCTGTAGGAGCCGTTGACGGCGTTGCGGTCGACCTGCACCTGGGCCACCGGGGTCGGGTCGAGGTCCGACCACTTCAGCGGCTTGGTGGGGTCGTAGCTCGCCTTGGTGATGTAGACGGTCTGGGTGCCGACGTGCGGCGCGGTGGTGCGGAACTGGAAGGTGAACGCACCGGGCTTCACCGCAGTGGCCGGCCAGTCGGCGCGCGGCCAGTCCAGCGCCGCGTACTTGTCGCGGTTGGCCGAGCAGAGCTTGCCGTCCGGGATCAGCGCCTGGCTGTTGCCGGCGGCGTTGGCGATGTTGACCTCGTTCCAGTCGTAGAGCGGCTGGGTGCCGCTCGCGGCGACGAGGTCCTTGCAGACCTGGGACACCGGGTGCTCGGGGCCCTCGGCGTAGCAGGCGGCGACGCGGCTCACGGGGTTGGTCATCGTGCCGTGGGCGCTGGCGGTGCCGGCGGTGGCACCGGCCACCGCGAGGACGGCGGCGCCGATCACGCCGACGGACAGGGCACTTCGCTTGATGGACATGGGGTGGGGCTCCTTGACCGTCGTTCCGGGCGGGTGTGGGGGAACGGACACGCCTGCCCGTTCGGGAGCCGCCGGCCCGGCGCACGGCCCCCGGGCCAGAGCGTAGGATTGGTCTGGACCATAAGGCAATAGTCGGGCGCACTGTGCTTGTTGACGGACTGTAGGCCCACGAGCAGCGCAAAGGCCCGACGGAACGCTGGGGTTAGCCGTTCCATCGGGCCCTGTTAAGGCTCCGGAAAGGTCAGGTGTTCATGTTGTTGATCTTGCCCGCCATGACCACCGGCCCGCTGTAGGTCCCGTTGTTGATCGTCTGGTTGTAGGTGTTGTGGACCACCTGTTGGGGTGGCTTCGGCATGAACTCCGCCAGGATCTCCCGGAGTTCCTCGGCTGCCTGCGGGTTCTCCCGGAACAGCGCGCGCAGCCGGTTGCGAAGGGCCGCCGCCTGGTCGGCCAGGACCTCCTCGTCGCCGCCCGCCTCCAGCACCTCGGCGCGGATCACCTCCAGCTCGGCGCTCGCCTCCTCGTCCCGCTCGCCGCGCCCGAACAACCGGGCGATCCGCGAACTGGCCTGGTTCCAGGCGGCCGTGGCCATCAGACCGGCCACCGAGGTCGCCCCGGACCTCACCATCTCCTGTACGAGCCCGGCGTCCATGCCGCCCCCTTCGCGTTCGCAGTGTCGGCACCACGGTAGGGCAACGACGGGCGAAGCGTCAGAGGAACGTCCTACCCTCGCCCCGGTACGTCGGCACCGTCCGGACGACACGGTCGCCCTCGATCAGGTGCAGCTCGGCGAAGCGTTCGCACAGCTCGCCCGCCTTGGCGTGCCGGAACCAGACCCGGTCGCCGATCAGCAGGTCGTCCGCGGCCGGACCGAGCAGCGGGGTCTGCACCTCCCCGGCGCCCTCCATCGGGTCGTAGCGCAGCCCGGCCGGCAGGTACGGCACCGGCGAGCGGTCCGGGCCGGCCGCGCCGGAGGCCGGGTAGCCGCCGCCGAGCACGGTCACCACGCCGAGGCCGGGGCGGCGCACCACCGGCTGGCCGAACAGCGCGGCCGGTCGGCCCCGGAACGAGCGGTAGTGGTCGAAGAGTTGCGGCACGAACAGCCCGGAGCCGGCGGCGACCTCGGTGACGGCGCGCTCGGCCACGGTGGACTCCACGCTGCCGGTGCCGCCGCCGTTGACGAACTCCAGGTCGGCCACCTGCCGCAGCCGCCGGACCGCCGCCGCGCGCCGCTCGGCCAGTTCGGTGCGGGCCTTGGCCTGCATCAGCCGGATCAGCCGCGAGCGCACCGGCCGTCCGGGCACCCGGTCGCCCACCCCGGCGACGTGCCCCTCGTACGCCATCAGGCCGACCACCCGGAAGCCCCGGCGGCGCTGGACGAGTTCGGCGAAGGCGCCGAGTTCCTCGGGGGTGCGCAGCGGCGAGCGGCGGGCGCCGACCCGGACCCGGCCGCCGAGCAGGTGCAGCGAGGTGTCCAGCTCCAGGCAGACCCGCACCTCGGCGTCGCCGGCCCGGGCCGCGTCGATCAGGTCCAGCTGGGCCGGGTCGTCCAGGACGACGGTGATCTCGCGGGCGGCCTCCGGGTCGGCGGTCAGCTCGGCGAAGCCGGCCCGGTCGGCGGACGGGTAGGCGAGCAGGACGTCCCGGACGCCGGTGCGGGCCAGCCAGAGCGACTCGTCGAGGGTGAAGCTCATCACCCCGAGGAAGCCGTCCACGGCCAGCGCCCGGTCCAGCAGCGCCCGGCAGCGGACCGACTTGCTGGCCAGCCGGATCGGCTTGCCGCCCGCCCGGCGCACCAGGTCGGCGGCGTTCGCGTCGAACGCGGCGAGGTCCACGACGGCCACCGGGCCGTCCAGGTGGGCGGTGGCGCGGTCGTACCGGAGGCGGTCGGAGACCGGGGCGGGCGCGGTCGCGGGCGCGTCGAGGATCACCATGGGCGCAGGGTGCCACACCGCACTACCGGTGGGTAGGCCTCGTGCGCGGGGAACGTGCAGGGACACGGGGAACGTGCAGGGAAATGGGGACGCTCGGGCACGGTGGCATAGGGTCGGGCGGGTGGACCGCAAAGACTTCTCCAACCCGGCGTTCGTCGGCAAGAGCATCCCGAATCCCGGCTTCTCCGACGACGAGGGCACCGCCGACCAGGCGCTCACCGAGGCCCTCGCCCGCTGGTCGCGGGACCGCGCGGCCGAGCCGGAGGTACTGGCGGCGCTGACCCCGACCCGGCTGATGGTCCCGATCGTCGCGATCCTCGGCGAGGTCGAGGTGGACGCGAACGGGCACCGGCACGAGAAGACCAGCGACATGGCCGTCCCGGTGCTGGAGGCCCCGGACGGGCGCCGCGCGCTGCCGGCCTTCACGTCGCTGGAGTCGCTCGCCCGCTGGCGCGCCGACGCCCGCCCGGCGCCGACGGCGGCCCCGCAGGCCGCGATGGTCGCCTTCTCGGAGCGCGCCGACACCCTGCTGGTCGACCCGGCCGGGCCGGTGCCGTTCCAGCTGAGCGGTGCCCGGCTGCGGGCGCTCGCGGAGAACCGCCCGTTCCTGCCGCCGGCCCGGGACCCGGAGGTGCGCGAGGCGGTGCGCGGGCTGCTGGCGGCCGAGCCGCAGGTGGTCACCGGGCTGCTGGAGGCCTCGGAGGGCTCGGACGGGGTGCTCGCGGTGGTGTTCGACCCGGCGCTGGACCAGGCGGGGCTCCAGGCGGCCGCGCAGCGGGTCGGGCGGGCGGTGGCGGCGGATCCGCTGCTGCGGGTGCGGCTGGACCGGGGGCTGGACCTCGCGGTGCTGCCGGCCGGCGCGGAGCTGCCGGGGGAGCCGCTCTACAAGCGGTAGGAACAGCGGTAGGAGCACGGAAAAGGGCCAGCCCACTTGACCAGTGGGCTGGCCCTTTCCTGGCACCTACTCATGTGAGTAGGTGCAGGATTCAGGAGTAGACCGGCCCGGTGAACTTCTCGCCCGGGCCCGCGCCCGGGGCGTCCGGGACGATGGAGGCCTCGCGGAAGGCGAGCTGGAGCGAGCGCAGTCCGTCGCGCAGCGGCGCGGCGTGGAAGTTGCTGATCTCCGGGGCGCCGGCGGTGACCAGCCCGGCCAGCGCGGTGATGAGCTTGCGGGCCTCGTCCAGGTCCTTGTCCTTCTCGCCGCCCTCGGCGAGACCGCACTTGACGGCGGCGGCACTCATCAGGTGCACCGCGACGGTGGTGATCACCTCGACGGCCGGGACCTCGGCGATGTCACGCGTGAGGTCGTCGAAGCCGATCGCGTCGTCGTCCGCGCCGGGGTTCTGGGTGGGCTCGCTGCTCAAGGGGGGCTCGTTCCATCGTGTCGTGTGGGTACACCTGGAGCGTACAAGGGGCCCCACGCCGAGCCGGAATAGCGTTCGACCCCCCGACGCTGTAAGCTTCGAGACTGACCGGCCGGGATCCCGCGTGGGCACTCGGCCAGCAAGTGGAGGCTCCACTGAGGAGGCCCGAGAGGGCAACCGCGAAAGTCTCCCACCCGATCGACCTCACGGTCGACGGGTCCCGGTCCGCGACGGGCGCCCTTGGCGCCGAGTCGCCGCAGCGCCCCTCACCGGGCGCCGCCCCCGGATTGTGTGGAGCCCCGCTTGTACCGAGCGGGGCTTTTTTCGTGTGGCGGTGTACGTACCGGACAGCGCAGCACGAATGAAGCCCCGCCCAGTGGTCGAGTCCACTACGTGCGACCGCCGTCCGACGGCCGCATCGCAGAAGGTGCAACCGAGGAGGCCCCATCAGCACCGAGCCCCGCATCAACGACCGGATTCGCGTCCCCGAGGTGCGACTCGTCGGTCCCAGCGGCGAGCAGGTCGGCATCGTGCCGCTTGCCAAGGCGCTGGAGCTCGCGCAGGAGTACGACCTCGACCTGGTCGAGGTCGCGGCGACCGCCCGGCCGCCGGTGTGCAAGCTCATGGACTACGGCAAGTTCAAGTACGAGTCGGCCATGAAGGCCCGTGAGGCGCGCAAGAACCAGGCGCACACGGTCATCAAGGAGATGAAGCTCCGGCCGAAGATCGACCCGCACGACTATGACACCAAGAAGGGTCACGTCGTCCGGTTCCTCAAGCAGGGCGACAAGGTCAAGATCACGATCATGTTCCGTGGTCGTGAGCAGTCCCGCCCCGAGCTGGGCTTCCGTCTGCTCCAGCGGCTCGCCGACGACGTCCAGGACCTGGGCTTCGTCGAGTCGTCGCCCAAGCAGGACGGCCGCAACATGATCATGGTCCTTGGTCCGCACAAGAAGAAGACCGAGGCGATGGCCGAGGCCCGCGCCCTCGCGGACGCCCGCAAGGCCGAGCGTCAGGGCCGCACCGTCGGCTCCGACGCCGCTGCGGAGGACGAGCTCGACGACATCGTGACCGAGGACGTCGAGACCGAGGTCGACGACGTCGTGACCGAGGACGTCGAGACCGAGGCGCAGGACGCCCCGGCCGAGGCGCCGGCCGTCGAGGCCGACGCTCCGGTCGAGCAGCCGGCCGCCTCCCAGGGCGCCTGAGCCTTCACCGGCCAGGAGGTCCGGGAGACCGGCCCACAGGGTGACGGGGCGACCCGCCCGGTCACCGCAGATCCATCCAGTTCGCGCCCGCGTGGCAGCAGCCGCGCGGGCGTGGACGGGACCGACGAGGAGATACGGCGAAATGCCGAAGCAGAAGACGCACAGTGGCGCCAGCAAGCGCTTCAAGATCAGTGGCTCTGGCAAGGTGCTGCGCGAGCGCGCCGGCCGCCGCCACCTCCTGGAGCACAAGCCCTCGACGCTGACCCGCAAGCTGGCCGGGACGATCGAGCTGGCCCCCGCTGACGCCAAGAAGATCAAGAAGCTTCTCGGCAAGTGATCGCCCTCCCGCCCGGCGCGAGCCGCGAGCGGGGCAGCTGATCCTTCCCGACCCATTCGAATGACGGACCACGTGAAGTAGTCCGTGGTCCAATCCAAGGAGTAATCAAGTGGCACGCGTCAAGCGGGCAGTCAACGCCCACAAGAAGCGCCGGGTCATCCTGGAGCGCGCCAGCGGCTACCGTGGCCAGCGCTCGCGCCTGTACCGCAAGGCCAAGGAGCAGGTCACCCACTCGCTGGTCTACAACTTCAACGACCGCAAGAAGCGCAAGGGCGACTTCCGTCAGCTGTGGATCCAGCGCATCAACGCTGCGGCCCGTGCCAACGGCATCACCTACAACCGCTTCGTGCAGGGCCTGAAGGCCGCCAGCGTCGAGATCGACCGCAAGATGCTGGCCGACCTGGCCGTCAACGACCCGGGTGCGTTCGCCTCCCTGGTCGAGGTCGCCCAGAAGGCGCTGCCGGCCGACGTGAACGCCCCGAAGGCCGCCGCGGACGCCGCCTGATCTTCCGAGATCGGTTGAGCTCTGACCGGACCCGCAGGCTCTCCTGCGGGTCCGGTCCTGCTTTACCCCCTCCTCCAGCGCCTCCAGAGATCGAGACCATGCCGAGCACCGAGATCCCCCTGCTGACCTCCCTGCGCTCGCCGCGCGTCGTCGCCGCCCGCCGACTGGCCAAGCGCAACCAGCGCACCAAGGAGCGCCGCTTCCTGGCCGAGGGCCCGCAGGCCGTCCGGGAGGCCGTCGCCTTCGGCAGGCTGCCGGGAACCGGCGAGCACGCGGTGGTCGAGGTCTACGCGACGCCGGAGGCCGCCGAGCGGCACGCCGGGATCGTCGAGGCCGCCCGGGCCGAGGGGCTGTCCGTGCTGACCGCCACCGACGAGGTGATCGCGGACATCTGCGACACCGTGACCCCGCAGGGGATCGTGGCGCTCTGCCGCTTCATCGACACCCCGTTCGCCGAGGTGCTCAAGGCCCGCCCCAAGCTGGTCGCGGTCCTCGCCCACGTGCGTGACCCGGGGAACGCCGGGACCGTGCTGCGCACCGCCGACGCGGCCGGCGCGGACGCCGTGGTGCTCACCGACGCCTCGGTGGACCTCTACAACCCGAAGGCCGTCCGGGCCTCCGTGGGCAGCCTGTTCCACCTGCCGGTGGCGGTCGGCGTGCCGGTCGAGGAGGCCGTCGGCAAGCTGCGCGAGGCCGGTGTCCGGGTGCTCGCCGCGGACGGTGCGGGGGAGCGCGACCTGGACCGGGAACTGGACGAGGGCACCCTGGGCGCGCCGGGCGCATGGGTGTTCGGCAACGAGGCCTGGGGGCTCCCGGAGGAGACCCGCGCGCTGACCGACGAGGTCGTGCGCGTCCCGATCCACGGCCACGCCGAGAGCCTCAACCTGGCCACCGCGGCGGCCGTCTGCCTGTACGCCTCGGCCCGCGCCCAGCGCTCGCCCGGTGGCTGCCGCTCGAACGCCTGATCCTCTCCGGGGGCGCACCGGGATCACCCGTTGCAAGCCCTACTGCGGGCGCCTGGGAGACGCTAGGGTCTGCCTCTGTGGGGGGAACGGCACGGTGGGTAATCGGGGAGGCAACCCATGGTCGGCAGCGGACCCGAGCTCGACCCGGACGACCTGCCGGACGGGCTGGTGGTCGCCGACGGGCTGGGCCGGGTGGTCTGCTTCAACCGGGCCGCGGCCCGGCTCACCGGCGTGCTCCCGCAGGCCGCGCTCGGCAGCGCCGTCGAGGACGTCCTCCCGCTGGAGGACCTGGACGGCCGCCGCTGGTGGCAGCTGACCGACCCGTACGGCGGCCTGGCCATCCGCACCCGCCAGCCGGAGCGCAACCTGCTGCTGCCCGGCGGGCGCGAGGTGCTGGTCTCCGCCACGTACGTGCGCGCCGTGCCGGGCGGGCCGCTGGAGCGCCTGGTGATCGCCCTGCGCGGCACCGAGGCCCGGCGCCGCACCGAGCGCAGCCACGCCGAGCTGATCGCCACCGTGGCGCACGAACTGCGCTCCCCGCTGACGAGCGTCAAGGGGTTCACGGCGACGCTGCTGGCCAAGTGGGAGCGGTTCACCGACGGGCAGAAGCGGCTGATGCTGGAGACGGTGGACGCCGACGCCGACCGGGTCACCCGGCTGATCGCCGAGCTGCTGGACATCTCCCGGATCGACGCCGGGCGGCTGGAGCTGCGCAAGCAGGTGGTGGACCTGGCCGCGGCGGTGCGCCGGCACGTCGAGCGCAAGGTGGCCACCGGCATCCCCGAGGAGCGCTTCGACATCCGGATCGCCGAGCCGCTGACCGTGCTGTGGGCCGACCCGGACAAGGTCGACCAGGTGCTCGCCAACCTGCTGGAAAACGCGGTGCGCCACGGGGAGGGAACTGTCACGATCGAGGTGGCACCCGCCAAGGAGGTCGTCGAGGCGCCCGTCTGGGAGCGCTCCGGCACCCCGCCCCGCATCGTGGAAGGCACGGCGGTCACCGTGAGCGACGAAGGCACCGGCATCCCCGAGGACTCGATGCCGCGCGTCTTCACCCGCTTCTGGCGCGGCTCCAAGCGCGGCGGTACCGGCCTCGGCCTCTACATCGTCAAGGGCATCGTGGAGGCCCACGGCGGCTCGATCCGCGTCGACCGGGCTCCCGGGGGTGGCGCCCGGTTCCGGTTCATCCTGCCCGCCGGGGTGCCCGACTTCATGCTCTGAAAGAGGCATGAACGATCAGCACGGCATGCTCTGAAAGAGGCGTGAACGATCAGTACGGCATGCTCTGAGAGTGGCATGAACGATCAGTACGGCATGCCGTGAGGGCGCCGCCGGGGCGGGCTCCGGGAAGCGGCGCCGAGCGGCGCTACACGCTGCGACTACACTCGACCTTTGGCGATGGCCCAAAGACCTTGAGCACGGACGAGCAGGAGCACGGGAAAGATAGAGATGTCGGCACCCAACAAGTCGTACGACCCGGTCGAGGTCGAGGCCCTCAAGCCCGAGGTGGTGGAGCAGGCGCGCGACGAGGCGATCGCCGCCTTCGCCGCCGCCGGCTCCCTGGACGAGCTGAAGCAGGCCAAGGTCGCCCACACCGGCGACCGCTCCGCGCTGTCGCTCGCCAACCGCGAGATCGGCGCCCTGCCCCCGCACGCCAAGGCGGCCGCAGGAAAGCTGATCGGCCAGGCCCGCGGGGCCGTCAACCAGGCCCTCGCCAAGCGGCAGGCCGAGCTGGAGGCGGAGCGGGACGCCCGCGTGCTGGTCGAGGAGGCGGTGGACGTCACGCTGCCGTACGACCGCGCTCCGCGCGGCGCCCGGCACCCGCTGACCACCATGGCCGAGCGCATCGAGGACACCTTCGTCGCGATGGGCTACCAGGTCGCCGAGGGCCCCGAGGTCGAGGCCGAGTGGCTGAACTTCGACGCCCTCAACCTGGGCCCGGACCACCCGGCCCGCTCGATGCAGGACACCTTCTTCGTCCAGGCCCCGGACGGCTCCGCCGACTCCGGCGTGGTGCTGCGCACCCAGACCTCCCCGGTCCAGGCCCGCACCATGCTCGACCGCGAGCCCCCCGTCTACGTGGTCTGCCCCGGCCGGGTCTACCGGACCGACGAGCTGGACGCCACCCACACCCCGGTCTTCCGCCAGGTCGAGGGCCTCGCGGTGGACGAGGGCATCACCTTCGCCGACCTCAAGGGCACCATCGAGGTGCTGGTCGAGAAGCTGATCGGCGGTGGCCTGGAGCTGCGCTGGCGCCCGTCGTACTTCCCGTTCACCGAGCCGAGCGCGGAGATCGACCTCCAGTGCTTCGTGTGCCGCGGCGAGAGCGTCGGCAACCCGGACCGGCCGTGCCGCACCTGCTCCTCCGAGGGCTGGATCGAGCTCGGTGGCTGTGGCGTGGTCAACCCGCGGGTGCTGGTCGCCTGCGGTGTCGACCCCAACCGCTACAGCGGGTTCGCCTTCGGCCTGGGCCTGGAGCGGATCCTGATGAATCGTCACAACGTCGCCGACATGCGCGACATGGTCGAGGGTGACGTCCGCTTCACCCTCCCGTTCGGGATGGAGATCTGATGCGCGTCCCGCTTTCCTGGCTGCGCGAGTACGTCGACCTGCCGGCCGGCGAGACCGGTCGCGACGTGGCGGAGCGCCTGGTCCGAGCCGGCCTGGAGGTCGAGACCGTCGAGCAGCTCGGCGCGGACCTCAAGGGCCCGCTGGTGGTCGGCGAGGTGCTCTCCATCGAGGAGCTGTCCGGCTTCAAGAAGCCGATCCGGCACTGCTTCGTCAACGTCGGCGACGCCAACGGCACCGGTGAGCCGCAGGAGATCGTCTGCGGCGCGACCAACTTCGCCGTCGGCGACAAGGTCGTCGTCGTGCTTCCGGGCGCCGTGCTGCCCGGCCCGTTCCCGATCGCGGCCCGCAAGACCTACGGCCACACCTCGGCCGGCATGATCTGCTCCGCCCGCGAGCTGGGCCTGGGCGACGACCACAACGGCATCATCGTGCTCCCGCCGGAGTACGAGGCCGGCACCGACGCCATCGAGCTGCTCCAGCTCGTCGACGAGGTGCTCGACATCGCCGTCACCCCGGACCGCGGCTACTGCCTGTCCATGCGCGGCGTGGCCCGGGAGGCCGCCGCCGCGTACGGGCTGCCGCTGGCCGACCCGGCGCTGCTCGACGTGCCGCCGGCGAACTCCTTCGGCTACCTGGTGAGGGTCAACGACCCGACCGGCTGCGACCGCTTCGTGGCCCGTACGGTCATCGGCCTCGACCCGACCGCCAAGTCGCCGATCTGGCTCCAGCGCCGGCTCCAGAAGTCGGGCATCCGCCCGATCTCGCTGACCGTCGACATCACCAACTACGTGATGCTGGAGGTCGGCCAGCCGCTGCACGCGTACGACAAGCAGCGCGTGAACGGCCCGATCTCGGTCCGCCGGGCGGAGCAGGGCGAGACCCTCACCACCCTGGACGGCGTCGAGCGCAGGCTCTCCGCCGAGGACCTGCTGATCTGCGACAACAGCGGCCCGATCGGCCTGGCCGGCGTGATGGGCGGCGCCTCCACCGAGATCCTCGACCCGGCCGCCGGTCCGGGCACCACCGAGGTGATCATCGAGGCGGCGCACTTCGAGGCGGTCACCATCGCCCGCACCGCCAAGCGGCACAAGCTGCCCTCCGAGGCGTCCAAGCGCTTCGAGCGCGGCGTCGACCCGGAGGCCGCCCGCGCCGCCGCGCAGCGCGCCGTCGACCTGCTGGTCCTGATCGCCGGCGGCACCGCCGAGGCCGGGGTCACCGACATCGCCGCGCCGCACCCGCTGCGCACCATCACCATCGCCGCCGACCTGCCCGACCGGGTGGCCGGCACGGTGTACGGCCGCGAGACCGTCACCCGGCGCCTCCAGGAGATCGGCTGCTCGGTCTCCGGCGCCGACGTCCTGGAGGTCACCCCGCCGACCTGGCGCCCCGACCTCACCGACCCGTACGACCTCGCCGAGGAGGTCATCCGGCTGGAGGGCTACGACAACGTCCCCGCCCGGATGCCCAACGTGCCTCCGGGCAAGGGCCTGACCGAGGACCAGCGGGTGAACCGCCGGATCGGCGTCGCGCTGGCCGGGGCCGGCTACGTCGAGGTCAACAACTACCCGTTCCTCGGCGAGGCCGCCTTCGAGGCGCTCGGCCTGGAGTCGGACGACCGGCGCCGCCGCACGGTGAAGCTGGTCAACCCGCTGAACGACGAGGAGCCGGCGCTGCGCACCACGCTGCTGCCGGGCCTGCTCGGCGCGCTGCGCCGCAACGTCGGCCGGGGCAACACCGACCTGGCGGTCTTCGAGACCGGCACCGTGTTCCTGCCCAAGGACGAGCTGAGCGTGGCTCCGCGTCCGGCCGTCGACCACCGGCCCAGCGACGAGGAGCTGGCCGAGCTGGACGCCGCGCTGCCGGACCAGCCGCGCCGGATCGCCGTCGCCCTCGCGGGCGAGCGGCTGCCGTCGGGCTGGTGGGGCAAGGGCGCCCAGGCCTTCTGGGCGGACGCCGTCGAGGCGGCCCGCACGGTGGCCCGCGCGGCCGGCATCGAGCTGACCGTCCGCCAGGGCCAGCTGGCTCCCTGGCACCCGGGTCGCTGCGCCGAGCTGCTGGTGGCCGGCACCGACCGGGTGGTCGGCCACGCCGGCGAGCTGCACCCGCGGGTGGTCAAGGCGCTCGGGCTGCCGGCCCGTACCGCCGCGATGGAGATCGACATCGACCTGCTCACCGCCGACGGCGCCGAGCGGGTCAGCGGCCCGACCGTCTCCGGTTTCCCGGTGGCGACCCAGGACGTCGCGCTGATCGTCGACACCGCCGTCCCGGCCGCCGAGGTCGAGGCCGCGCTGCGCTCCGGCGCGGGCGAACTGCTGGAGGCCATCCGGCTGTTCGACGTGTTCACCGGCGAGCAGGTCGGCGAGGGCAAGAAGTCGCTGGCGTACGCCCTGCGCTTCCGCGCGGTCGACCGCACGCTGACCGCCGACGAGGCCACCGCGGCCCGTGAGGCGGCCGTCGCCGAGGCCGTCGCCCGTACGGGCGCGGTGCTGCGCGGCGCCTGACCCGGCAGCGCCCGAACGACGAGGGCCCCGCCCCGGACCACGAGTCCGGGGCGGGGCCCTTTCCGTTTCCCGGTTCGACGGTGCCTCAGTCCGTCGCCCGTCTCCTTGCCGTACCGACCCGGGGCTCCGCCGATCACTTGAAGAGGTTCTGTCAAAACCCTTGCGGGAGTGCGGCCGAGGGCGTTTCCTTCTTCTTGTTAGGAAAGTTTCCTAACCCATCGAGGAATCGGAGCTCCCATGCGCCCTCAGCCCCGTCGTGCCCTCCGCATCGCCCTCGCCGCCGCTCTGGTGGCCGCGCCGCTGACCGTCGCGGCCACCTCGGCGGCCCAGGCCGCCCCGTCGCCGGCCGGGGCCGTCCGGCTCCAGGCGGCCGGGCTGGACGACCCGCACAAGAAGGACATCGCGATGCAGCTGGTGTCCAGCGCGGAGAACTCGTCGCTGGACTGGAAGGCCCAGTACAAGTACATCGAGGACATCAAGGACGGCCGGGGCTACACCGCCGGCATCATCGGCTTCTGTTCCGGCACCGGTGACATGCTGGAGCTGGTCCAGCACTACACCGACCTCAAGCCCGGCAACATCCTGGCCAAGTACCTGCCGGCGCTGAAGAAGGTCAACGGCACCGAGTCGCACGCCGGCCTCGGCTCCGCGTTCGAGAAGGACTGGGTCACCGCCGCCGCGGACACGGTCTTCCAGCAGGCCCAGAACGACGAGCGCGACCGGGTGTACTTCAACCCCGCCGTCAACCAGGCCAAGAGCGACGGCCTGCGCGCGCTCGGTCAGTTCGCCTACTACGACGCCATCGTCATGCACGGCCCGGGCACCAGCTCGGACAGCTTCGGCGGCATCCGCGCCGCCGCGATGAAGAAGGCCAAGACCCCCGCCCAGGGCGGCGACGAGGCCACCTACCTCAAGGCCTTCCTGGACGCCCGCAAGGTGGTCATGAAGAAGGAGCAGGCCCACTCCGACACCAGCCGGGTCGACACCGAGCAGCTGGTCTTCCTCAACGCCAAGAACTTCGACCTCAACCCGCCGCTGAAGTGGAAGGTCTACGGCGACAGCTACGCCATCAACAGCTGATGCGCCGTCAATAAGCGGGGCCCGGCGACTGGTTCACAGCCGCCGGGCCCCGCCGTTCCGACTCCGCCGTTCCGACTCCGCCGTTCCGACTCCGCCGCGGGCGTCAGGCGCTCGCGGTGTAGTCGTAGAAGCCGCGGCCGGACTTGCGGCCCAGCAGGCCCGCGTCGACCATCCGGGAGAGCAGCGGGGGAGCGGCGTACAGCGGCTCCTTGTACTCGTCGTACATCGACTCGGCGATCGAGACGATGGTGTCCAGGCCGATCAGGTCGCACAGCCGCAGCGGGCCCATCGGGTGGGCGCAGCCGGCCTCCATGCCCTTGTCGATGTCGGAGGCGGTGGCCACGCCCGACTCGAACATCCGCACCGCGGACAGCAGGTACGGCACCAGCAGCGCGTTCACCACGAAGCCGGCCCGGTCGCGGGCGCGGATCGGCTCCTTGTCGAGCACCTGGGAGGCGAAGGCCTCGACCCGCTCGGTGGTGGTCGCCGAGGTGGTCAGGGTCGGGATGACCTCGACCAGCTTCTGCACCGGAGCCGGGTTGAAGAAGTGCAGGCCGATCACCTGCTCCGGGCGGCTGGTGGCGGCGGCCAGCTTCACGATCGGGATCGAGGAGGTGTTGGAGGCCAGGATCGCGTCGCGGCGCTCGACCACCCGGTCCAGGGTCTCGAAGATCTTGACCTTGATGTCCTCGCGCTCGGCGACGGCCTCGACCACCAGGTCGCGGTCGGCGAAGTCGGACAGCTCCACGGTGAAGGACAGCCGGGCCAGCGCCTCGTCCCGCTCCTCGGGGCTCAGCTTGCCCCGCTTGACCGCCGTGTCCAGGGAGTTGGTCAGCCGGGTGCGGCCGAACTCCAGCGCCTCACCGCTGGCCTCCGACACCAGGACGTCCAGCCCGGCCCGGGCGAAGACCTCGGCGATGCCCGACCCCATCAGGCCGCAGCCGATCACTCCGACGCGCGCGATGTCACTCACTCAGTTGCCCTTCGGTGGTGCTGGGGGTCGCCCAGCTACTGGTGGCCCAGCGAGCTGCTGGTCAACGGGCCGGTGTACCGGAATGGGTGCACCGGACACCGTCCCGACGACGTTACTACTCCGTACTGGCCAGTAGGTCACCCCCTCCCCGGGCGGGAGGCCCGTCCTGGGGGCCTCGCCCGAACGAGTGAGGCAGCGGCCTCGACCCGTGTGCCCGGGGCCGGCGCCGCCCGGCGGCGGACAGAATGCCGCAGACGGGCCGGGGCGGACCGTGGACAGGGCCGGGGGCGCGAAGGGAGCACAGGGTGTCGACGGGATCGCTCGCAGGACAGGCCGCCCTGGTCACCGGCGCCGGCCGGGGCATCGGCCGGGAGATCGCCATTGGCCTGGCAGCCGAGGGGATGGCCGTCGGACTGGTCGGCCGCACCCACGAGACGCTGACCGACACCCTCAAGGAATGCGCCCGGCACGGCTCCCGGGGCGTCGCCGTCACCGCCGACGTCACCCGCCCCGGCTCGGTGCGCGAGGCGGTCCGGGTGGTCGAGCGCGACCTCGGGCCGATCGACCTGCTGGTCAACAACGCCGGCCTGGTCGACCGCGCCGAGGTGCCGCTCTGGGAGACCGACGCCAACCAGTGGTGGCAGGTGATCGAGACCAACCTGCGCGGCCCCTACAACCTGCTGCGCTGCGTGCTGCCGGGCATGGTCGCCCGCAAGCGCGGCCGGGTGGTCAACCTCAACTCCGGCTTCGCGCTGCGCCCGGAAGGCAACTACACCGCGTACGCCACGTCCAAGGGCGCGCTGCTCCAGCTGTCCGACAACATGGCGGACTCGCTGGCCCGCAACGGCATCGTCGTGCTCGACATCAGCCCGGGCGCGGTGGCCACCGACATGACCGCCGGGATGCCGATGTTCCGGGACACCAAGGACTGGGGGTCCATCCCGTACATGGTCGCGGTCACCGTGGACGCCGCCCGCGGCCGCTTCGA
The DNA here is from genome assembly GCF_042792155.1 of Kitasatospora sp. NPDC056651. Classification (NCBI taxonomy): domain Bacteria; kingdom Bacillati; phylum Actinomycetota; class Actinomycetes; order Kitasatosporales; family Streptomycetaceae; genus Kitasatospora; species Kitasatospora sp. NPDC056651. The sequence continues at coordinate 15,416 of NZ_JBHTWX010000072.1, forward strand.
CGGGCTGCACGGGCGGTTCGTCCACGCGGGCCGGGACGACCTGGAGGAGCTGGTCAACCGGGCGGACGCGATCCGCGCGGCGGACGCCCGGACGCTGCGGCTGCGCCCGTACAAGGACGACGACCCGATGATCTGATCACCCGGGCGGGCGCGTCGTGCCGACTGACCCCGAAGGGCCGGTCAGGCGCAGAGCTGGCTGGCGGTCACCGGCTTGAGCCCCGCCTTCGCCAGACCGTCCAGGATGGCGGGCAGTGCGTCCACCGTGCACTGGTGTCCCATGTGCAGGGCCACCACCGAGCCGCCGCGCACCGAGTTCAGCACCCGGCGCTGCAGCTCGGCGGCCGAGGGGTCGTTGTAGTCGCGCGGGTCGACGTCGAAGGACAGCACGTGCTCGTACCCGACCGCCTTGGCCTGCTCGCGCACTATCGGGGTGGCGTACTGGGCGGCGGAGGGCCGGAACCAGCGGCCGATCGAGCCGGTGAGCCTCTGCAGGCGCTCCGCGCACTGGGCGATCTCGGCACGGGCCTGGTCCGGCGTCATCGCGGAGATGTTGAGGTGGTTCTGGGTGTGGTTGCCCAGCTCGTGGCCGCCGTCCAGGATCCGCCGGGCCATCTGCGGCTGCTGGTCGAGCCAGCTGCCGACGACCATCACGGTCAGCTTGGCGCCGCGCTGCTCGGCGGCCTCCAGCAGGGCGGTGGCCAGCTTCGGGTCCCCGCTGCCGTGGACGGTGAGCGCCACGTTCTTGCCGGTGCGCGGGCCGTACGCGACCTCGACCGGGGTACCGGGCGCGAGCGGCGGCAGCGCGGGCGGGGCCGGCGGCGCGGTGGGCTGGGCGACGGCCGGCTCCCCGCCGGGCTGGGGCTCCGCCGGGGCGGCGGGCGCCGCGGAGGCCGGGCCCTCACCGCCGCTCCAGGCCGGGTCGGTGGTGTGCTGGGGGTCCACCGTGCCGGGGTGCGCGGCGAACGCCCCCGGGTCGGCCCGGCGGGGCGTGCCGGTGCCGCACGCGGCGAGCAGGCCGCTGGTGGCGGCGAGGGCGGCGAGTCGGGCGGTGGCGCGCAGCACGGTGCGGCGGTCGGCAGTCATCGGCAGCCAGCATAGAGAGGACGGTCCCGGCGGGCGATCCGGGCCGGTCGTCCGCGGCTTTCTTGACGTGCACACACTCCGTCACCGGAGTGTTGCGTGAACCTGAACTTCCGCTGTCTCCCCGCTGTGTCCTTGGATACGATCGCCGCGCACCGAGAGTTGACAGGCGATCGCCGTACTCTTCCGGCATCGCGCATGGGCATGGGGGGCGGACAGGATGTACGAGGACGGCATGTCCGGTGGCCGGACCGCGGACGTGGACTGGGACTGGGCCAGAGCCGACGACTGGCAGCCGCCGGGCGAACTGGACACCGGCGTCCCGCACACCGCCCGGATGTACGACTACTACCTCGGCGGCAAGGACAACTTCGAGGCCGACCGCAGGGCCGCCCAGGCCGCGATAGCCGCCTACCCCGCGCTGCCGCTGCTGGCCCGCACCAACCGCCAGTTCCTCGGCCGGGCCGTCGAGTTCGTGGCGAGCCGGGGCGTGCGCCAGTTCGTCGACATCGGCACCGGCATCCCGGCGGTCGGCTCCACCAACGAGGTCGCCCAGCGGGTCGTCCCGGACGCCCGGGTGGTCTACGTGGACAACGACCCGATCGTGGCCACCCACGCCCGCGCCCTGCTGGGGAGCCACCCGGCCGGGCGCACCTCGGTGATCGAGGCCGACCTGCGCGACCCGGCCGCGATCCTCTCCCACCCCGCGTTGGCCGGAGCCGTCGACCTCGGCGAGCCGGTCGCGCTGATGCTGGTCGCCGTCCTCCACTTCATCCGCGACGAGGACGGCGCGCAGCGGATCGTCCGCACCCTGCGCGACGCGCTGGCCCCGGGCAGCGCGCTGATCCTCTCCCACGGCAGCCCCGACTTCGCCTCCCGCGAGAGCGCCGCCGAGGGCACCCGCATCTACCGCAGCGCCAGCGCCCCGCTCGTGCTGCGCTCCCGGGCCGGCGTCGAACCCTTCTTCGGCGACTGGGAGTTCGTCGGCCCCGGGCTCGTCCAGCTCCCGCTCTGGCGCCCCACCGCGGGCCACGTCCGGACCGCCGAGCTCCCCGAGGGCTGGCAGGACGTCTCGGCGTACGCCGGCGTCGCCTTCAAGGACTGAGACCCCGGCCGGTCCCGACGCCCCCCTCCTGCGCCGGGACCGGCCTTCGGAGCCTACGGAACCCCACTGACAATCCCTCACCGCGGCGGCTACCCTGCGGCGTGACCACCACCCTGCCGCCGCTGCCCCCCGACGCCGCCGAGCTGCTGGGCGCCCTCGACGCCCCGCCCCGGCTCGTCGCCCACCGACCACGAGGCCGTCCGGTACGGCGCCGCCACCCACGACATCGGCAAGACCGTCCACCCCGAGGAGCTGTCCGGGCCCGGCTCCCGGCACGAGGCGGCCGGCCACGCCCTGCTGCTCTCGCGCGGCGTCCCCGAGCGCCTCGCCCGCTTCGCCCGCAGCCACGCGAGCTGGGACGAACCCGGCACCACCGTCGAGGAACTGCTGGTCAGCCTCGCCGACAAGGCGTGGAAGAACAAGCGGGTCCGGGACCTGGAGGACCGGGTGGTCGACCGCCTCGCCGCCGCCGGCGGACGGGAGCGCTGGGAGGCGTTCCTCGCCCTGGACGACCTGCTCACCGCCATCGGCGAGGACGCCCCGCGGCGGCTCGCCGTCCAGGCCGCCCACCCGCTCCGGTAGCGGGCGGCCCGCCGGGTCCGTGACAGGCGGCCCACCAGGTCAAGTGCCGGGAGAAATCGGCGCGACACGGCGGCCGGGCCGGTGTTAGCTTCCGCGCATGGAACCCCTGAGTGAGAACGAGATCCGCGCGTCCTTCGTCAACTGTTCCAAGGGCGAGGCCCGTCGGCTCAACCTGCCCCGGGGTCTGGCCGAACTCCCCTGGGAGAACCTGGACTTCCTCGGCTGGCGGGACCAGGGCGCACCCGACCGGGCGTACCTGGTGGCACCGTACGAGGGCGAGCCGGTCGGGGTGACGCTGCGCTCGACGATGGTGCGGCGCAGCCTGACCAAGACCAACGTGTGCTCGCTGTGCATCACCGCGCACGCCGGGTCGGGCGTCGCGCTGCTGGCCGCCCGCCGGGCCGGGGCGGCCGGTCGCGAGGGCAACACGGTCGGCACGTACATCTGCGCCGACCTGGCCTGTTCGCTCTACGTGCGCGGGCTGAAGAAGTCCACCCTGGTCACCCGGCCGAACGAGTCGCTGCCGGTGGAGGAGCAGGTCGAGCGGACGGTGGGCAACCTCGGCGAGTTCCTCGCCAGGGTGCTCACCGACACCCTCGGCTGACCGCGCTCAGTTCGGCCCGCGCAGCTGGTCCAGCTCGCGGCGGTCCCGCTTGGTCGGCCGCCCGGTCCCGCGGTCCCGCAGCCCGGCCGCCGCGACGAACTCGCGCGGCGGCCGCGGCGGGCTGTTGTCGACCAGGCACTCCGCGGCCGCCACGGCGCCGACCCGCTTGCGGATCAGCTGCCGCACCACCACGACCCGCTCGTACCCCTCCTCGCGGACCCGGACCTCGTCCCCGGGCTTCAGCGCCTGCGCGGGCTTGACCCGTTCGCCGTTCACCCGGACGTGCCCGGCGCGGCAGGCCGCCGCCGCCAGCGCCCGCGTCTTGACCAGCCGGACCGACCAGATCCAGCTGTCCACCCGCACGCTTCCCTCGTGTTCAGCCATTCCCGGAGCCTACCGAAACGGCGGACGGCGCCTCCTGCACCGCCCAGCCGTTGCCGTCCGGGTCGTTGAAGAACACGAAGTTGTTCCACGCCTCGCCGTGCCCGTCCACCCGGCCTCCGGTCACGAAGTGCTGGACGGGGCTGACCTGCACGCCCCGCGCGGCCAGTTCGGCGTGCGCCTTCTCGATGTCCGGCACCACCAGCTGGAGCCCCTTGACCGACCCGGGCGGGGCGTCGATGACGCCCGTGCCGACCACGATCGAGCACGGCGAGCCGGGCGGAGTCAGCTGGACGACGCGGATCCCGTCCCGCAGCCGGGTGTCGTGGTCGACGGTGAACCCGGCCTGCTCCTCGTAGAAGAGCTTCGCGCGGTCCACGTCCGACACCGGGACCACCACGACTTCGAGTCTCCACTCCATCGCCCTCACCCCTCTCGGTCGGGCCCTTCCAGTATCCGTCCGTAATCGCCGCCGGGAGCCGTCCGATAGCCTGAGAACACGATGAATCCCCAGACCACGCCCGCCGCGACCCCGCCGGACACCGCCTTCGCCACCCCGTGGGGCACCTTCGAGCTCACCCGCTTCCCCGCTGACCCGCGCGAGCGGCTGCGGGCCTGGGACGCCGCCGACGAGTACCTGCTGCGGCACCTCGCGGGGGAGGCGGACAGCGCCGCCGGCGCCGCGACGGAGCTGGCCGGCCGTACGGTGGCCGTCCTCGGCGACCGCTGGGGGGCGCTCACCACCGCGCTCGCCGGGCACCGGCCGATCCAGATCACCGACTCCCACCTCGGCCGGCAGGCCACCCTGGCCAACCTGGCCCGGGCCGGCGCCGAGATCGACGAGGACCGGCTGCGCACCACCCGGGACGCCCCGCCGGAGCGGATCGACGTGCTGCTGGTGCGCGTCCCCAAGAGCCTGGCCCTGCTGGAGGACCAGCTGCACCGGCTCGCCCCGGCGCTGCACGCCGGCACCGTGGTGGTCGGCACCGGCATGGTCACCGAGATCCACACCTCCACCCTCCGGCTGTTCGAGCGGATCCTCGGCCCGACCCGCACCTCGCCGGCCGTCCGCAAGGCCCGGCTGGTCTTCTGCACCCCCGACCCGGCGCTCGCCCCCGGCCCCAACCCGTGGCCGCACCGCTATGCACTGCCGTCGGACATCGGCCCCGTCTCCGGCCGCACGGTGGTCAACCACGCGGGCACCTTCTGCGCGGACCGGCTCGACATCGGCACCCGCTTCTTCCTGGCCCACCTGCCCGCCCCCGCCCCCGGCGCCCGGGTGGTCGACCTCGGCTGCGGCAACGGCGTGGTCGGTACGGCCGCCGCGCTGGCCGGGCCCGGCGCGGAGCTGGTGTTCGTGGACGAGTCGCACCAGGCGGTGGCCTCCGCGGAGGAGACCTTCCGCGCCAACCTGGGCCCGGATGCCCCGGCCGAGTTCCTGACCGCCGACGCGCTGGCCGCGGACGCGGTCGCCCCCGGCTCGGTGGACCTGGTGCTCAACAACCCGCCGTTCCACTCCCACCAGGCGACCACCGACGCCACCGCCTGGCGGATGTTCACCGGCGCCAAGCGGGCGCTGCGGCCCGGCGGGGAACTCTGGGTGGTCGGCAACCGCCACCTCGGTTACCACGTCAAGCTGCGCCGGCTCTTCGGCAACTGCCGGCTGGTCGCCGGGAACCCCAAGTTCGTGGTGCTGCGGGCCGTCAAGCGCTGACCGGGCCACTCCGCCGGGCGACCCCGCCCCCGCCGAGCCGTCCGGTCCCCGCCGGGCGACCCCCCGCCGGGCGACCCCCCGCCGGGCGATCCCGCCCCGGGCGGGGTCCGACACGGGCGGGGTCCGACACGGACTCCTTGCATGAATTTTCTACCGCGCGTATATTCATGCCGAGACCAAGGAGGAACGCCATGGCATTGCGAGTCGCCGTCGCCGGCGCGAGCGGATACGCGGGCGGCGAGGTACTGCGCCTGTTGCTCGGCCACCCGGAGGTGGAGATCGGGGCGCTGACCGGCGGCTCGAACGCGGGCACCAGGCTGGGCGCGCTCCAGCCGCACCTCCTCCCGCTCGCCGACCGCGTCCTGGAGCCCACCACCCCCGAGGTGCTGGCCGACCACGACGTGGTGTTCCTGGCGCTGCCGCACGGCCAGTCCGCCGCCGTCGCCGAGGAGCTCGGCCCGAACGTCCTGGTGATCGACTGCGGCGCCGACTTCAGGCTCAAGGCCGCCACCGACTGGGAGCAGTTCTACGGCTCCGCGCACGCCGGCACCTGGCCCTACGGCCTGCCCGAACTCCCGGGCCACCGCGACGCGTTGAAGGGCAGCAACCGGATCGCCGTACCGGGCTGCTACCCGACGGCCGTCTCCCTGGCGCTGTTCCCCGCGTACGCCGCGCAGCTCGCCGAGCCGGAGGCCGTGGTGGTCGCCGCGTCGGGCACCTCCGGTGCCGGCAAGGCCGCCAAGCCGCACCTGCTGGGCAGCGAGGTGATGGGCAGCGTCAGCCCGTACGGCGTCGGCGGCGTCCACCGGCACACCCCGGAGATGGCGCAGAACCTCACCCCGCTCGCGGGCGAGGCCGTCACCGTCTCCTTCACGCCCACCCTCGTCCCGATGCCGCGCGGCATCCTCGCCACCTGCTCGGCCAAGGCCAAGCCCGGGGTGACGGCCCAGAGCCTGCGCGCCGCCTACACCGAGGCGTTCGCGGACGAGCCCTTCGTCCACCTGCTGCCCGAGGGGCAGTGGCCGCAGACCAGCAGCGTCTACGGCGCCAACACCGCCCTGGTCCAGGTCACCCTGGACGCCGCCGCCGGGCGGATCATCGCGATCAGCGCGATCGACAACCTGGTCAAGGGCACCGCCGGCGGTGCGGTGCAGAGCATGAACATCGCACTGGGCCTGCCCGAGGAGCTCGGCCTGCCCGTGAACGGAGTCGCACCGTGAGCCGGCGCAGCAACGTCGGCGTGACCGCCGCCAAGGGCTTCCGCGCCGCCGGGGTGACGGCCGGCCTCAAGGCCTCCGGCAACCCCGACCTGGCCCTGGTGGTCAACGACGGCCCCTCGCTCGCCGCGGCCGGCGTCTTCACCGCCAACCGGGTCAAGGCCGCACCGGTGCTCTGGTCCGAGCAGGTGCTCAAGGGCGGGCAGGTCGCCGCCGTCGTCCTCAACTCCGGTGGCGCCAACGCCTGCACCGGCCCGCTCGGCTTCCAGGACACCCACGCCACCGCCGAGCACGCCGCCGCGCGGCTGGGCCTCGACGCGGGCGAGGTCGCCGTCGCCTCCACCGGCCTGATCGGCGTCCGGCTGCCGATGGACCTGCTGCTGCCCGGGGTCGACCTGGCCGCGGGCGAGCTCAGCGGGACGGGCGGCGAGGCCGCCGCGATCGCCATCAAGACCACCGACACGGTGCACAAGACCGCCCAGTACACCAGCCCGGCCGGCTGGACGGTCGGCGGCATGGCCAAGGGCGCGGGCATGCTCGCCCCCAGCCTCGCCACCATGCTGGTCGTCCTCACCACCGACGCCGACCTGGACGCCGCCGCCCTGGACACCGCGCTGCGCGGCGCCACCCGCACCACCTTCGACCGGATCGACTCCGACGGCTGCATGTCGACCAACGACACCGTGCTGCTGCTCGCCTCCGCGGCCTCCGGCATCACCCCGGAGCAGGCCGAGTTCGCCGAGGCCGTCCGCACGGTCAGCGGTGACCTGGCCCGTCAGCTGATCGGCGACGCCGAGGGCGCGAGCAAGGAGATCCGGATCGACGTCACCGGTGCCGCCACCGAGGACGAGGCGGTCGAGGTCGCCCGGACGATCAGCCGCAACAACCTGCTCAAGTGCGCCATCCACGGCGAGGACCCCAACTGGGGCCGGGTGCTGGCCGCGATCGGCACCACCTCCGCCGCCTTCGACCCGAACGAGCTGGACGTCGCCATCAACGGCGTCTGGGTCTGCAAGTCCGGCGGCGTCGGCGAGGACCGCGACCTGGTGGACATGAAGGGCCGCGAGGTGGTCATCACCGCGCACCTCAACGCCGGTACGGCGAGCGCCACGCTGTGGACCAACGACCTGACGGCCGACTACGTTCACGAGAACAGCGCCTACTCCACCTGATCCGACAAGGACACCGGAACCGTGCAGATCGCACCCAAGGGCGAACAGGCCCGCAACAACACCGCGTTGCCCAAGGCCATGACGCTGATCGAGGCCCTGCCGTGGCTGGAGCGCTTCCACGGCAAGACCGTCGTGATCAAGTTCGGCGGCAACGCCATGGTGGACGACGAGCTCAAGTCCGCCTTCGCCCAGGACGTCGTCTTCCTGCGCTACGCCGGCCTGCACCCCGTCGTGGTGCACGGCGGCGGCCCCCAGATCAGCGCCCAGCTCGACAAGCTGGGCCTGGAGTCCAGCTTCACCAACGGCCTGCGGGTGACCACCCCGGAGACCATGGACGTGGTCCGGATGGTGCTGGCCGGCCAGGTCCAGCGCGAGCTGGTCGGCCTGCTCAACGAGCACGGGCCGTTCGCGGTCGGCATGACCGGCGAGGACGCCCACACCATGACGGCGGTCAAGCGCTACGCAGTGGTGGACGGCGAGCAGGTCGACATCGGCCTGGTCGGCGACATCGTCAACATCGAGGCCGGTGCCGTGAAGGCGCTGATCGCCGACGGCCGCATCCCGGTCATCTCCTCGATCGCCCGCGGCGCCGGCGGCCACGTCTACAACATCAACGCCGACACCGCCGCCGCCGCCCTGGCGGTCGCCCTCGACGCCGAGATGCTCGTCGTCCTCACCGACGTCGAGGGCCTCTACAAGGACTGGCCGAACTCCGACGACGTGATCAGCCAGCTCACCGCGATCGAGCTGGAGAAGCTGCTGCCCGGCCTGGCCAGCGGCATGCTGCCCAAGATGGAGGGCTGCCTGCACGCCGTCCGCTCCGGCGTGGGCACCGCCCGCGTGCTGGACGGCCGGGTCCCGCACAGCCTGTTGCTGGAGATCTTCACCGACGAGGGCATCGGCACGATGGTCGTGCCGGGCGACGAACCGACCGTGACCGGGGGACTGGCATGACCCGCAACGAGCAGCTCACCGAACGCTGGCAGCACTCCTTCACCGACAACTACGGCACCCCCCGCGTCCCGCTGGTGCGCGGCGAGGGGTGCAAGCTCTGGGACGCCGACGGCAAGGAGTACACCGACCTGCTCGGTGGCATCGCCGTCAACGCCCTGGGCACCGCCCACCCGGCGATCGTCGAGGCGGTCGGCAGGCAGATCGCCACCCTCGGCCACGTCTCCAACCTCTTCATGGCCGAGCCCACCATCGCGCTCGCCGAGCGGCTGCTGGAGCTGGACGGCCGCGAGGGCGGCCGGGTGTTCTTCTGCAACTCCGGCGCCGAGGCCAACGAGGCCGCCTTCAAGATCGGCCGGCGCACCGGCCGCACCCACGTGGTCGCCCTCCAGGGCGGCTTCCACGGGCGGACCATGGGCGCCCTGGCGCTCACCGGCCAGCCCGGCAAGCGCAACCCCTTCCTGCCGCTGCCCGGTGACGTCACCCACGTCCCCTTCGGCGACATCGAGGCGCTGCGCGCGGCCGTCACCACCGAGACCGCCGCCGTCTTCCTGGAGCCCGTCCAGGGCGAGAACGGCGCGATCCCGCTGCCGGACGGCTACCTGAAGGAGGCCCGCGAGATCACCCGGGCCACCGGCACCCTGCTGGTCCTGGACGAGGTCCAGACCGGCATCGGCCGCACCGGCCACTGGTTCGCCCACCAGGCGTACGAGGGCGTCGAGCCGGACGTCGTCACCCTCGCCAAGGCACTCGGCGGCGGCCTGCCGATGGGCGCCGTGCTGGCCTTCGGCGAGGCCGCCGAGCTGCTCACCCCGGGCCAGCACGGCACCACCTTCGGCGGCAACCCGGTGGCCGCCGCGGCCGGCCTCGCGGTGCTGGACACCATCGAGGCCGAGGGTCTGCTGGACCACGTCCACAAGATCGGCGACCGGCTCCGCACCGGCATCGAGGCGATCGGCGACCCGCTGGTCTCGCACGTGCGCGGCGCCGGCCTGCTGCTCGGCATCGTGCTCACCGAGCCGGTCTCGGAGAAGATCCAGGCCGCCGCCCAGGAGGCGGGCTTCCTGGTCAACGCCGCCGTCCCGAACGCCGTGCGGCTGATCCCGCCGCTGGTGCTCACCGAGCAGGAGGCGGACGCCTTCCTGGCCGCGCTGCCGGGCATCCTCCGGTCGGTGCGCGAGGGCGCCCCGGCCGATGCGAGCTGACCGTCGTCCGGGAGAATGACCACATGACCGCATCCAACCCCGACGCATCCTCCACCGGCGCGACGCCGCAGGTCCCGCAGACCCGCACCGCGCGCCACCGGCGGATCGTGGACCTGCTCACCCGCCAGCCCGTGCGTTCGCAGAGCCAGCTCGCCAAGCTGCTCGCCGACGACGGTCTCGTGGTGACCCAGGCCACGCTCTCCCGGGACCTGGACGAGCTGGGCGCGGTCAAGATCCGCAACCGGGACGGCGCGCTGATCTACGCCGTCCCGGCGGAGGGGGGCGACCGCACGCCCCGGGCGCCGATGGGGGAGTCGGCCAGCGAGGGCCGGATGGCCCGGCTGGCGGGCGAGCTCATGGTCTCCGCGACGGCCTCCGGCAACCTGGTGGTGCTGCGGACTCCGCCGGGCGCCGCCCAGTTCCTGGCCTCGGCGATCGACCAGGCCGAGGTGTTCGAGATCATCGGCACCATCGCCGGCGACGACACCGTCCTGCTGATCAGCCGCGACCCGGCCGGCGGCCAGGCGCTCGCCGACCACCTCATGCAGCTGGCCCAGGCCAAGGCGCAGTAGTCCGCTTCCCCGCCGAACCCCGGCCGACGGTGACCCGTCGGCCGGGGTTTTGTGTTTCATACGGAGTCATGCATAATTATGCCACCTACTGCACAAGTGTGAAGGAGCCAGCGATGACCGCCCAGCAGTCCGCCGACGTCCGCCTCTGGGGCGCGCGCTTCGCCGACGGCCCGTCCGAGGCACTGGCCAGGCTCTCGGCCTCGGTCCACTTCGACTGGCGCCTCGCGCCGTACGACATCGCCGGCTCCAAGGCCCACGCCCGGGTCCTGCACAAGGCCGGCCTGCTCTCCGACGAGGAGCTGGCCGGCATGCTGGCCGGCCTGGACCGGCTGCTCGCCGACGTCGAGGCGGGCACCTTCACCGGCACCGTCGCCGACGAGGACGTGCACACCGCCCTGGAGCGCGGGCTGCTGGAGCGCCTCGGCCCGGACCTCGGCGGCAAGCTGCGGGCCGGACGCTCGCGCAACGACCAGATCGCCACCCTGTTCCGGATGTACCTGCGGGACCACGCGAAGATCATCGGCGGCCTGCTGGTCGACCTCCAGGAGGCCCTGGTCGGCCTCGCCGAGGCGCACCCGGACACCGCGATGCCGGGCCGCACCCACCTCCAGCACGCCCAGCCGGTGCTCTTCGCCCACCACGTCCTCGCGCACGTGCAGGCCCTCGGCCGGGACGCCGAGCGGCTGCGCCAGTGGGACGCCCGCACCGCCGTCTCGCCGTACGGCTCCGGGGCTCTGGCCGGCTCCTCGCTCGGCCTCGACCCGCAGGCCGTCGCCGCCGACCTCGGCTTCGAGGGCGGCTCGGTCGGCAACTCCATCGACGGCACCGCCTCGCGCGACTTCGTCGCCGAGTTCGCCTTCGTGACCGCGATGACCGGCATCAACCTCTCCCGGATCGCGGAGGAGGTGATCATCTGGAACACCAAGGAGTTCGGCTTCATCACGCTGCACGACGCCTTCTCCACCGGATCCTCGATCATGCCGCAGAAGAAGAACCCGGACATCGCCGAGCTCGCCCGCGGCAAGTCCGGCCGGCTGATCGGCAACCTGACCGGCCTGCTGGCCACCCTCAAGGCGCTGCCGCTCGCCTACAACCGGGACCTCCAGGAGGACAAGGAGCCGGTCTTCGACTCCTGCGACACGCTGGAGGTGCTGCTGCCCGCGTTCACCGGGATGATGGCCACCCTCACCGTGCACCGGGAGCGGCTGGAGGAACTGGCCCCGGCCGGGTTCTCGCTCGCCACCGACATCGCCGAGTGGCTGGTCAAGCAGGGCGTCCCGTTCCGGGTCGCGCACGAGGTGGCCGGCGCCTGCGTCAAGGTCTGCGAGGCCGAGGGCATCGAGCTGTCCGACCTGACGGACGAGCAGTTCGCCGCGATCTCGGGGCACCTGACCCCCGAGGTGCGCTCGGTGCTCAGCGTCCACGGCGCCATCGCCTCCCGTGACGGGCGCGGCGGCACCTCCCCCTCGGCGGTCGCGGTCCAGCTCGCCGAGGTGAAGGCGGATATGGCGCGGCAGCAGGAGTGGGCGAAGCGCTGACCCGTCGCCGGGGCCCGTCCCGGGGCCGACCCCCGGCACGGCGTGAGAGGGGCGCGGCGGTACGACCGTCGCGCCCCTGTGGCGTCCGTGCCCCGGCCCGGGCGTAACCGGCCCCGCTCCGGACCGTCATGCACGGTGTGTGCACAGCCCTCCCACCCGTCCCGTCCGCCGAGGACGTCTACCTCGCCGACCGCCGCCGCCGCGTGGTCCGCGAGACCGTCGCCGCCCTGCCCGGCCGCTGCCCGCAGCTGGTCGCGGCCCTTGCCGAGGACCCGCCGCCCACCTACCGTGAGCTCTCCGAGCGGCTCGGCATGCCCCGTGGCTCGATCGGCCCCACCCGTTCCCGCTGTCTGGCCTGCCTGCGGATGCTGCTCCACTCCGAGCGCTACCCCTGAGCGGAGCCCGTGCGGCCCGGCCGGATCCCGTGCGGCACAAGGGGTGACCCTCCTCACGTCCGCCCCCCGGAAGGTTGAGCGGAGCTGACACCCGGGTAGAGCGCTGGCGAACGCAGCTCTTGACGGTGGCGCGATCGCTCGGATACTGAGCGTGAGCGCGCCACCCTCTGCGCGCCGCGCACGACGACTGGGGAGGCCCCTCCACATGGGCATGAGCGTGATCATCTCGGCTGCTGAGGTCGAGGACGCGGAGCAGATCCTCAAGCTCCAGTACCTCGGCTACCAGCCCGAGGCCGAGCTGTACGGCGACTGGGCGATCGAGCCCCTGACGCAGAGCCTGGAGAGCCTGCGCGCCGAACTGTCCGAGCAGCACTTCCTGGTCGCCCGGCTGGGCGACGAGGTCGTCGGCACCGTCCGCGGCCGCATCGGCGACGACGGTGTCGGCCGGATAGGGCGCCTGGTCGTCCACCCGCGGATGCAGCGCCACGGCCTCGGCGGGCGGCTGCTGGACGCCCTGGAGCGCCGCCTCGCCCAGGACGGGCCGGTGAGCGCCTACCGGCTGTTCACCGGCCACCGCAGCCTCGGCAACCTGCGCCTGTACGCTCGGCAGGGGTACCGCCAGACCCGGGTCGAACAGGTCAGCGGCCGGCTGAGCGTCGTCCACCTGGAGAAGGACGTCACGGCGCCGCTCGCCGCGACGGCCTGAGCCCGCCGCCCCGCACGCTCCTCGGCGCCGCCACCATCCGGATCACCGGTGGCGGCGCCGAAACGTATCCGCGCTGGTCACGGCACCGGGTGTCCGCATTGCGGACGGCAACGGCAAAAGAATTGGGCGGAATTCCGCCCATCTGTTTTACTGGTTCACATGACTGCGACGACGAACTGGACCCCCACCGGCACGCTGCCGGCAGGTGAGTGTGCCATGTGCCGTCGAATGTGTCACTGCTGAGGGCCACCGCCCCCGGGCACCCTGTCGAGGGTGCCTCCCCCTCGCGCCCCGAAGCGAGACTCCGGCGCCGCTCCCGCCCGTGCGAGCGCGCCGCTCCTCCCGTACCCGTCCCCCTGGCGTGCCCGCCCACCCGCGGGCGCCGTGACCTGTCAGGGCCACGCCGTCGCGCGGCCCCACCGGCCGCGTCCGCGCCCTCGGGGTGACAGGTCCGGATCCCCCCGGCGCAGCGCCGTGACGCCGCCGCCGACCGCACAGCCGGTCGGCCGGCCGACTCGCGCCGCGCGCCCCCGACCCACGGAAAGCCGCTGTGATCACCACCACGGACCTGACGAAGGTCTACCGTTCCCGAGGCCGCGAGGTGACCGCCCTCGCCGGCGTCGACCTGCACGTCCGCCCGGGCGAGGTCTACGGAGTCGTCGGCACCAGCGGTGCCGGCAAGTCCACCCTCATCCGCTGCGTGAACATGCTGGAGCGCCCCACCTCCGGCACGGTCACCGTGGACGGGGTCGACCTGACCGCGCTGCCCGGTGGCGAGAACCGGGCCGGCAAGGAACTGCGCGAGGCCCGCCGCCGGATCGGCATGGTCTTCCAGCACTTCAACCTGCTCTCCTCGCGGACGGTCCAGCAGAACGTCGAACTCCCGCTGGAGATCATCGGACTGGACCGCACCGAGCGCCGCCGCAAGGCCGCCGAACTGCTCGACCTGGTCGGCCTCGGCGACAAGGCCCGCAGCTACCCCCAGCAGCTCTCCGGGGGCCAGAAGCAGCGCGTCGGCATCGCCAGGGCGCTGGCCGGCGACCCCAAGGTGCTGCTCTCCGACGAGGCCACCTCGGCGCTCGACCCGGAGACCACCCGTTCGATCCTCAAGCTGCTGCGCGACCTCAACCAGCAGCTGGGCCTCACCGTCCTGCTGATCACCCACGAGATGGACGTCATCAAGTCCGTCTGCGACTCCGCCGCCCTGATGCGCGGCGGCCGGGTGGTCGAGTCCGGCGAACTCACCGACCTGCTGGCCGAGCCCGGCTCGGAACTGGCCCGCGAGCTGTTCCCGCTCAGCGAGTTCGGCACCGGCCGGGCCGGCTCCACCGTGCTGGAGATCACCTTCCAGGGTGACAGCTCGGCCCAGCCGTTCGTCTCCCAGCTCGCCCGCACCTACCAGATCGACATCAACATCCTCGGTGCCGCGGTGGAGACCATCGCCGGCCGGATGGTCGGACGGATGCGGGTGGAGCTGCCCGGCGGCCACCAGGACAACGTGGTGCCGATCGGCTACCTGCGCGAGCAGGGCCTCCAGGTGGACGTCCTCGGCTCGAACGGCATCGGCACGGCGAACGGAGCGGTGGCATGACCTGGGACCAGATGCAGGAGCTGATGTGGCCCGCCACCCGGGAGACCTTCCAGATGGTCGGCGTATCGACCCTCTGCACCGTCCTCCTCGGGCTGCCCCTCGGCGTGCTGCTGGTGCTCACCGCCAAGGGCGGCGTGCTCCAGAACCAGCCGGTGAACAAGGTGCTCGGCGCGATCGTGAACCTCACGCGCTCGATGCCGTTCATCATCCTGATGATCGCGCTGATCTCCTTCACCCGCTGGCTGACCGGCAACTCCCTCGGCTGGCAGGCGGCCACCGTGCCGCTGACCGTCGGCGCCATCCCGTTCTTCGCGCGGCTGGTGGAGGCCTCCGTCCGCGAGGTCGACCGCGGCCTCGTCGAGGCCGCCCACGCGATGGGCGGCGGCACCTGGACGCTGGTCCGCAAGGTGCTGGTCCCCGAGGCCCTGCCCGGCATCGTGGCCTCCGTCACCACCACGGTCATCGCGCTGATCGGCTACTCGGCGATGGCCGGCACGGTCGGCGGCGGCGGTCTCGGCGACCTCGCGTACCGGTACGGCTACCTGCGGTTCGAGACCTCCTTCATGTGGATCATCGTGGCGGAGATCGCGGTCATCGTCACCGTGATCCAGCTGGCCGGCGACTACGCCGTGCGCCGGCTGAACGGCCGGGGCCGCAGCGGCGGACGCACCCGCCTGCTGCCCCGCCAGCGCCCCGCCGCCGACGAGGACCTCGTCGCCCCCTAGACCTCCCTCGTCCGACCCCGGACGCGGCTCCCCGTTCCACGCAGAAAGGCACTTTTCGTGCGCAACGCCCTGAAGTTCACCAGCATCCTCGCCACCGCCGGCGTCGCCCTCTCGCTCGCCGCCTGCGGCAGCTCCGGGTCCTCCTCCTCGGACCCGAACGCGCCGCTCAAGATCGCGGCGACCCCCACCCCGCACGGCCAGATCCTGAAGTTCGTCAAGGACAACCTCGCGGAGAAGGCGGGCCTCAAGCTCGACATCAAGGAGGTCACCGACTACGTGACCCCCAACACGGCGGTGCAGGACGGTTCGGCCGACGCCAACTACTTCCAGCACCTGCCGTACCTGGAGGACTTCAACAAGAAGAACGGGACGGACATCGTCTCGGTCGAGACCGTCCACCTGGAGCCGCTGGGCGCCTACTCCAAGAAGGTCAAGTCGCTCGCCGACCTGCCGGAGGGCGCCACCGTCGGCCTGCCCAACGACGCCACCAACGAGGGCCGCGCGCTCAAGCTGCTCGCCGACAACAAGCTGATCACCCTCAAGGACGGCGCCGGCACCGCCGCCACCCCGGCCGACGTCACGGGCAACCCGAAGAACCTCAAGTGGAAGGAGCTGGAGGCCGCCCAGCTGCCCCGCTCCATCTCCGACCTGGACGCCGCCGTCATCAACGGCAACTACGCGATCGAGGCCGGCCTGAAGCCGACCACCGACGCCCTGGTGCTGGAGAAGGCCGAGAACAACCCGTACGCCAACATCCTCGCCGTGAAGAAGGGCAAGGAGAACGACCCGCGGGTGAAGAAGCTGGCCGAGCTGCTGCACTCCGCCGAGGTCAAGAAGTACATCGACGACACCTTCCAGGGCGCCGTCATCCCGGCCTTCTGAGCCGCGCTCGCACCACGTCCCGACCCGACCGGGCCCCCGCCGCACCTCGGCGGGGGCCCGGTCGGGCAGTATGCACCAGGGACGACCCGGCCGGCCGCCACCTGACACACCGTCGTTCGATCTGACGTACCGTCGTGCGGGCGGGCGCACCGTGTGGCACCCGGAGCACGACCGAGGCGTACGGTGTTGTGTTCACGACCCGGCGAGGAGAGACGGCATGGCAGCGAGCTTCCCCGAGACCGCCATCAGCACCGATCGGCTGCTGCTGCGACCCCTTGCGGAGGACGACGCCCCCGGCCTGGCCACGATGATGGCCGACGACCTCGTGGCCGCCTGGACGGACCTGCCGCAGCCCTTCACCGAGGAGTACGCGACCGAGCTCGCCCGCACCCTCGCCCCCGCCCACCGGACCGCCGGGCGCGGCATCGTCTTCGCCGTCACCGAGCACCTGACCCAGCGCCTGGTCGGCCTGGTCGAGCTGCGCAACACCGACTGGCGGCTGCGCAGCACCGAGATCTCCTACGTCACCGCCGTCTGGGCGCGCGGCGAGGGCTACGCCCCGGAGGCCGTCCTCGGCGTCGCCCAGTGGCTGTTCGAGGACCGCGGCTTCCTGCGCCTGGAGCTGCGCACCGCCGCCGGGAACACCGCCGCCCAGCAGGTCGCCCAGAAGGTCGGCGGGATCAGCGAGGGCGTGCTGCGCAGCGCCTGGATAGTCCGGGAGGGGGCCGCCGAGGCGGCCCTGGAGGCGCCCGCGGGCCGCCGGGCCGGGGGAGAGAGCCGCAGCGACCTGATCCTGTGGAGCCTGCTCCCGGAGGACCTGGAGACGCCGGAGCTGCAGCACGCGGGCTGGCACGGCGAGGGCCGCTACGTGCTGCGCGACTGAGCCGGCCGGATCCCCTCCCGGTCCGTCCGTCCGGCTGTCGGCCCGTCGGTTCACCTGTATGTCCACCTGTCCGTTCACCCGGCGCGGACATGTGTACGAGATGTCGGGTTCCCGGGTATCGCACCCGGTAGCCTCGGCACCGGCACCGCACGACGGCGGATCGAGTGCCGCACCGAGTCGAGGGAGAACGGCCGCAGATGGCTGACCGGATCACGGTCATCGGGTGGGACGGCACACCGCTGACCGAGGCCGCCGGCGCGGCCCTCGCCGCGGCGACCCTGGTGGCCGGAGCCCCCTACCAACTGAGCGCCCTCCCGGTGCCGGAGTCCGCCGAGCGGATCGCCCTCGGCAACGTCCGGCAGGCCGCCCGCCGGATCGCCGAGCACCGCGGCGCGGCCGTCGTGGTCGCCGAGGGCGACCCCGGCTTCTTCGGCGTGGTGCGCACCCTGCGCCGCCCCGAGTACGGCCTCGAACTGGAAGTGCTGCCCGCCGTCTCCTCGGTGGCCGCCGCCTTCGCCCGGGCCGGCATGCCGTGGGAGGACGCCCAGGTGGTCAGCGCGCACGGCGGACGGCTGCGCCGCGCGGCCAACATCTGCCGGGCCCACCCCAAGGTCGCGGTGCTCACCGCGCCGGGCGCCGGGCCCACCGAACTCGCCCTGATGCTGCGCGGGGTGCACCGGACCTTCGTGGTCTGCGAGGCCCTCGGCACCCCGGACGAGGCCGTCACCGTCCTCACCTCCGACCGGATCGCCGACCACGTGTGGCGCGACCCCAACGTGGTGCTGGTGATCGGCGGCACCGCCCAGTCCGCGGTGGACGAGGCGGCCGGCTGGCTCGCCGGGCGCCCGGTCGGCTACCCCGGCGCGGACCGTGGCTGGGCGCTCCCCGGCGATGCCTACGCGGCCGCCGGGCGCACGGAGGGCGAGGCGGGCGCGCCGGAGGCACTGCCCGCTCACGTACGCGCCCTGGTGCTGGCCCGGCTGGGTGCCCGCCCCGGGGACCTGGTCTGGTCGGTCGGCGCCGGCAGCGGCGCCCTCGCGGTGGAGGCGGCCCGGTTCGGCGCCGCCGTGGTCGCCGTCGAGGCCTCCCGCTCGGCCTGCGCCCGGCTGACCGTCAACGCCCGCCGCTACGGCGTCGAGGTGGAGGCCGTGCACGGGAGCGGCCCCGAGGTGCTGGGCGGCCTGCCGGAGCCGGACGCGGTGGTGGTGGAGTCCGGCGGGCCCGACGTGGTGCGCGCGGTGCTGGCCCGCCGCCCCGAGCGCTTCGTCGCGCTGCCCCGGACCCTCGGCGAGGCGCAGGAGGTCCGCCGGGCCATCGTCGGGGCCGGGTACCGGGCGGACGGCGCGCTGCTCCAGGCGACCCCGTTGCGGCCGGTGGGGGAGGACGACGAACTGGCCCTGGGGGCGGGCGGGAGCGGCGCACTGGTGCTCTGGGGTGAGCAGATCGGGTGAAGCCCCGCGCACACCCGCAGCACACCTGGGGCACACCCGGGGCACACCCGGGGCCCGTCCGGAGTGTGCCCCGGGACCGCCGGTGGCGCCGACGGTGATCCAGGTCGCATCCGGACACCGATTCGATAGGTGACCGCACCGGGCCGGTAGTGTGACGTCCTGGTGGCCGCAACGGTCGGCGTCCCACCCGATTCAGTCGGTTTGTCACCTTTTTGACGTGGTGCAACCCGCTTCTGCTCGGAGTGTGGGCAATTCGACGGGCCTCGTGCCGGACCTGGAGAATGCCGTAGGGTCCGGTGCGGTCGTGCCGGTTGCCCCGGGTTGTCGTTGTTTCAGACGATGTGCCGCCCCGGGTGGGCGGTGCGCCGGGCCGGGGTGCCGCAGCGCACCGGATGGACTTGGGCCGCAGCGCCACGGCGCGGCGGCCGCACGTGGTTAGGGGCGGGTCGGTGCAGGTTCGGCCCGCGCGGATGGGCGTTGCGATCGGTGATCGCGTCGCCGAGGGCGCGGCAGCGGCCTGGAAGGAGCTTTGACAATGACCGATGGCGGCCACGTCCCGGGCGAGGGAATGCCGGAGCACCTGAACGCCGGGCCGGACCCGCTCGGCGGACCGGAGGGCGCCGCGGGCGTTGCACCCCTCCAGGGCGTCGCGACGGACGGCGGCGTGATCCCGAACCCGGCGGCCCCGATCGGCGGCGTCCCCGGTGTGGTGCCCCCGGGCGCCGGCGTCATCCCGCCGCAGGGCCAGCACGGCTACGGCGTTCCCGGCGAGGGCTGGGCCGTCGACCAGGGCGCCCCGCGCCCGGCCTTCCACTTCCTCGACCAGCCCGACACGCCGGACGGCCTGGACGACGATGACGACGTGCTGCTGATGCCCGGCCCGCAGGGCTCCTGGGGCGAGCCGGTGGCGGCCGCTCCGCAGCCGGACGGCACCCCGGTCGAGCCGTCCTGGCCGCCGGTGGACCCGCCGGTGTTCGGCGCCGAGCACGCCGTCCAGCAGCAGCCCGTCCAGATGCAGGCGCAGGTCCAGCAGCCGGTGACGCAGGCTCAGCAGCCGCGCCGCCCACTGCACGCCGGCCCGCCGATCCCGGACCCGTCGCTGATGACCGGCCAGGTGCCGGTCCGCTCGCTCGCCGACCGCGGCCCCTCGCAGGGCGGCACGCCGGCGCACGGCATCCCGGTGGTCGGCCGCCCGCCGGTGGCCGAGGGCGTCGCCCCGGTGCAGGCCGCGGTGCCGCAGGCCGTTCCGGTGGCCCCTGGGGTTCCCGGGGTTCCGGTCGTGGACGGGCAGCAGGTGCCGCAGGCTCAGGACTTCCCGCAGGCCGAGCAGGTCCAGCAGGTCCAGCAGGTTCACCAGGGCGAGCAGATCGAGCAGGCCCACCAGGCTCAGCAGGTGCCGCTCGCCTCGCCGCCGGTCGAGGCCGTGCTGGCCGTCGAGACGGTCGGGGCGATCGAGGTGATCGAGGTGATGGAGACGCCGGAGGCGGTCCAGGTCGCCCAGACCGCCCAGGTCGTGACGGCCCCTGAGGTCACCGCGGAGGCCGTCGTGGCCCAGCCGGTCCCGATCGAGGTCGCCGCCCAGCCGGTGGCCGAGGCGGCCGCCGCACCCGTCGCCGCGCCTGTCGCCGCCGAGGGAGTCACCGCCGAGCCCGTCGCCGCCGAGGGTGTCGCCGCCGCGTCGGCGGAGCAGCCCGAGGCCGCGGCCCCGGCCGGTCAGCCGCGGCGGATCTCCGCCTTCCTCGCCGCCCCCACCTCGCACGGCCTGCCCAAGATCGCGGCGGCCGAGCAGGCTCCGGCCGTCGAGGAGACGGCCCAGCAGCAGACCGCGCCGATAGCGGCCGCCGACGAGCCGCAGGCCGTCGAGGTCGTCGAGGCTGCCCAGGTCGTCGAGGCCGCCGGGGTTGTGGCGGGTGCCGAGTCCGCTCCGGCCGACCAGGCCGTGGAGCAGGCCCACCCGGCCGAGACCGCGCCGGAGGCCGGTGCCGTGCCGGTCGCGGAACCGGTCGCGGAACCGGTCACCGAGCCGGTGGCCGAGACCGCCGCGGGCACCGGTGAGATGCCGTCCGGCCAGGCGGTCGCCGAGGCCGCCGCCGAGGGCGAGCAGCCGCAGGCCGAGGTCCCGGCCGAGGCGCCCGCCGAGTCGGTCGAGCCGGCCGTGGAGCAGGCCGCCGAGGCCCCCACGGACGCCGCTGCCGTGGTCGAGCTGGCCGAGCCGGTCGCCGAGGAACCGGCCGGAGCCGTCGAGGAGCCGCAGGCTGCCCAGCCCGACGTCGAGCAGCCCGCCGCCGAGCAGGCCGCGCCCACCGAGGGCGCCGTCGAGCAGCCCACCGAGCAGCCCGCCGCCACCCCGGAGGCCGAGGCCCCCGTCGAGCAGGCCCAGGCCCAAGCCGAGCCCGCCGCGGCCAAAGCCGAGCCCGCCGCCGTCGTGGAGGCCGCCACCGAGGCCGAGCCCGTCCAGCAACCCGCTGCCGAGGCCGCCGCCGGAGCCGTCGAGGAGCCGCAGGCTGCCCAGCCCGACGCCGAGCAGCCCGACGCCGAGCAGCCCGTCGTCGAGGAGGCCGCCGCCGAGCAGGCCGCGCCCGCCGAGGGCGCCGTCGAGGAGCCCACCGAGGAGCAGGCCGCCGAAGCGCAGCCCGCCGCCGAGGAGCCGCAGGGGGTGCAGGAGCCGCAGGAGCCTCAGGCCGAGCAGCCGGAGCAGCAGCCCGCCGAGCTCGAGCAGCCCGCCGAGCCCGCCGAGCCGCGCGGTCCGGCCGCCCCCGGTTTCGACGAGGCCGGCCGCGACGCCGTCCACCAGGTGATCCGCGAGCGCCGCGACATCCGCAACGGCTTCCGCCCGGACCCGATCCCGCACGAGGTGCTGATCCGCGTCCTGGAGGCCGCCCACACCGCGCCCAGCGTCGGTTACTCCCAGCCCTGGGACTTCGTGGTGATCCGCTCGGCCAAGACCCGCAAGCGGATGCACGCCCTGGCCGAGCGCCAGCGCGAGGCGTACGCGGACTCGCTGCCCAAGGGCCGGGCCAAGCAGTTCAAGGAAATCAAGATCGAGGCCATCCTCGAGACCCCGGTCAACATCGTGGTGACCGCCGACCGCACTCGCGGCGGCCGGCACACCCTGGGCCGCCACACCCAGCCGCAGATGGCCCCGTACTCGGCGGCCCTGGCCGTCGAGAACCTCTGGCTGGCCGCCCGCGCCGAGGGTCTGGGCGTCGGTTGGGTGAGCTTCTTCGACGACGAGGAGCTGGTCCGCGAGCTCGGCCTGCCCGAGCACTTGGAGGTCGTCGCCTACCTGTGCGTCGGCTTCGTCGACGAGTTCCCGGACGAGCCCGAGCTGGAGCAGCAGGGCTGGGCGAAGAAGCGCCCGCTGTCCTGGGTCGTCCACGAGGAGCAGTACGGCAACCGCGCGCTGCCCGGCGAGGAGCCGCAGAGCCTGCTCGCCGACACCCTGCGCGGCATCCGGCCGCTGGACGCCAAGGCGCTCGGCGAGGCCTGGGACCGGCAGAAGCGGATGACCAAGCCGGCCGGCTCGCTCGGCATGCTGGAGATCATCTCCGCCCAGCTGTGCGGCCTGTCCCGCAAGTGCCCGCCGCCGATCCCGGAGCCCGCCTGCGTGGCGGTCTTCGCCGGTGACCACGGCGTGCACGCCCAGGGCGTCAGCCCCTGGCCGCAGGAGGTCACGGCCCAGATGGTCGGGAACTTCCTGGCCGGGGGAGCGGTGATCAACTCCTTCGCCAAGCAGATCGGCACCGAGGTCTGCGTGGTCGACGTCGGCGTCGCCGCCGAGCTGCCGGACGCCGTCCAGCAGGGCCGCGCCACCGGCCTGCTGCCGCGCAAGGTCCGTCCCGGCACCGCCGACATGACCCAGGGCCCGGCGATGACCCGCGAGGAGGCCCTCAAGGCCATCGAGGTCGGCATCGAGACTGCCCGCGACCTGGTCGCGGCGGGCAACAAGGCGCTGGTCACCGGCGACATGGGCATCGCCAACACCACCGCCTCGGCGGCCCTGATCTCGGTGTTCACCGGCCTCGACCCGGCCGAGGTCACCGGCCGCGGCACCGGCATCGACGACGAGACCCACGCCCGCAAGATCGAGGTCGTCCGCGCCGCGCTGGCCCTGCACCAGCCCGACCCGAGCGACCCGGTCGGCGTCCTCGCCGCCGTCGGCGGCCTGGAGCACGCCGCCCTGGCCGGCTTCCTGCTGGGCGCCGCCTCGCTGCGCACCCCGGTGATCCTGGACGGCGTCATCGCCGGCTCGGCCGCGCTGGCCGCCAAGGCGATCGCCCCCGAGGTGCTGGCCGCCTGCATCGCGGGCCACCGCTCCGCCGAGCCCGGCCACCAGGCCGCGCTGGCGAAGCTCGGTCTGCGGCCGCTGATCGACCTGGACCTGCGGCTCGGCGAGGGCACCGGTGCCCTGCTGGCCCTGCCGCTGGTGCAGAGCGCGGCCCGGGCGATGCACGATGTAGCCACCTTCGACTCCGCCGGGGTCACCGAGAAGGCCTGACGCATCCCGTCACCGCTCCGCGGTCCGGCCCGAGGGCGCGCCGGACCGCGGAGCGGTGTCGTGCCGTACCGTTCCCCCGCCCTCACCCCCGATCAGGAGCACCGCCGATGACCGCGCCCACCCCGCACCCCAGCACCGAGGGCCGCACCCCGTACCCGGTCGGCCTGCTGCTGGCCGGCCGCCGCGTCGTCGTGGTCGGCGGCGGCCAGGTCGCCCAGCGGCGGCTGCCCGCCCTGATCGCCTCCGGCGCCGACCTGCACCTGGTGTCGCCGGCCACCACCCCGGCCGTGCAGGCCATGGCCGACGCCGGCGAGCTCACCTGGCACGCCCGCCCGTACCGGGACGGCGACCTGGCCGGCACCTGGTACGCCCTGGTCGCCACCGACGACCCGGCCGTCAACGAGGCCGTCAGCGCCGAGGCCGAGCGCGAGCGGGTGTTCTGCTCCCGCAGCGACGACGCCGCCGCGGCCACCGCCTGGACCCCGGCCAGCGGCCGCGACGCGGGTGCCACCGTCGCCGTCCTCACCGGAGACCCGCGCCACTCCGCCGCGCTGCGCGACGCCATCGTCGGCGGCCTGCGGGACGGCTCGCTGGCCGCCCGCCAGTACCGCTCGCACGGCGCCGGCGTGGCCCTGGTCGGCGGTGGCCCCGGCGACCCGGACCTGATCACCGTGCGCGGCCGCCGCCTGCTCGCCGACGCCGACGTGGTGGTCACCGACCGCCTCGCCCCGCGCGAACTGCTCGCCGAACTGCCCGAGCACGTCGAGGTGATCGACGCCTCCAAGATCCCGTACGGCCGGTTCATGGCCCAGGAGGCGATCAACCGCACCCTGATCGAGCACGCCAAGGCCGGCAGGTTCGTGGTCCGGCTGAAGGGCGGCGACCCGTACGTCTTCGGACGCGGCGGCGAGGAGCTGCTGGCCTGCGCCGAGGCCGGCCTCCCGGTCACCGTCGTGCCCGGGATCTCCAGCTCGATCAGCGTGCCCGCCGCGGCCGGCGTCCCGGTCACCCACCGCGGCATGACGCACGAGTTCACCGTGATCTCCGGCCACGTCGGCCCGGACGACGAGCGCTCGCTCACCAACTGGGAGGCCGCCGCCAGGATGAGCGGCACCCTGGTGCTGCTGATGGCCGTGGACAAGATCGGCGCGATCGCCGCCCGGCTGGTCGAGCACGGCCGGCCCGCGGACACCCCGGTGGCGATCGTCCAGGAGGGCACCACCGCCGCCCAGCGCCGGGTGGACGCCACCCTCGGCACCGTCGCCTCGGTGGTCGAGGCCGAGGGCGTCAAGCCCCCGGCGGTCATCGTCGTCGGGGACGTGGTCAACGTGCTGGCCGCCGCGTTCCGGCACTGACCGCACCGCCCCCGGAGTGGGAAGTCGGCCCGTCCGACTTCCTACTCCAGCGGCTGCTCCGTCCAGATGACCTTCCCGGTCGCCGTGTACCGCGTCCCCCAACGGTCCGCGAACTGCGCGACCAGGAACAGCCCGCGCCCGCCCTCGTCCTCGGTCGCCGCGTACCGCAGGTGCGGCGAGGTGCTGCTGCCGTCCGACACCTCGCAGATCAGCGACCGGTCCCGCAGCAGCCGCACCCGGATCGGCCCGGAGCCGTACCGGATCGCGTTGGTCACCAGCTCGCTCAGGATCAGCTCGGTGACGAACGCGGCCTCCCCCAGCCCCCAGGCCGTCAGCCGCTCCGCCACGGCGGCCCGGACCTCGCCCACCGCCGCCGGGTCGGAGGGCACCTCCCACCGCGCCACCCGGTCCGGCGCCAGCACCTTCGTCCGCGCCACCAGCAGGGCGATGTCGTCCTGCGGGTGCGCCGGCAGCAGCGCCCCGAGCACGTCCGCACAGGTCTGCTCGGGCGTGCGCGCCGGCCCCTCCAGCGCCGCCCGCAGCAGCTCCAGCCCCTCGTCGACGTCCCGCTCGCGGTCCGTCACCAGCCCGTCCGTGTACAGCACCAGCCGACTGCCCTCGGCCAGCTCCAGCTCGGCGGTCTCGAACGGCAGCACCGCCAACCCCAGCGGCGGACCGGTCGGCAGCTCCGGGAACACCACCCGGCCCTCCGGGTCCACCACGGCCGGCGGCGGATGCCCGGCGGTGGCCAGCGTGCAGCGCCGCGACACCGGATCGTAGATCGCGTACAGGCAGGTCGCCCCGGCCAGCTCGGCGCGCTCGCCGCCCGCCGCCTCGGCCTGGTCGATCCGGTTCACCAGCTCGTCCAGGTGCCCCAGCAGCTCGTCCGGCGGCAGGTCCAGGGTCGAGAAGTTGTGGATCGCCGTGCGCAGCCGGCCCATCGTCGCCGCCGCGTGCAGCCCCTGCCCCACCACGTCCCCGACCACCAGCGCCACCCGCGCGCCCGGCAGCGGGATCACGTCGTACCAGTCCCCGCCCACCCCGGCCTGGGCCGGCAGGTAGCGGTGCGCCACCTCCAGCGCGCTCTGGTCCGGCAGGTTGCGCGGCAGCAGGCTGTGCTGGAGCGTCACCGCCATGGTGTGCTCCCGGGTGTAGCGGCGGGCGTTGTCGATGCACACCGCCGCGTGCGCCACCAGCTCCTCGGCCAGCGCCAGGTCCTCCGCCTCGAACGGCTCGGCACGCTGCGCCCGCCAGAACCGGGCCACCCCCAGCAGCACCCCGCGCGCCCGCAGCGGCACCCGCACCAGCGAGTGCACCCCGTACGCCAGTACCTGCGCCGACCGCTCCGGGTCCTGCTCCCGCCACCGGCCGGACTCCGCCAGCCGCGGCTCGATGGCGGGCTCCCCGCTGTGCAGCGCCCCGGCCAGGGGGGTCTCGGGCACCACGTCCAGCACCGTGCCGACCGGGTAGAACGGCGCGTCGTCCCGGACGCCCGTCACCGCGGTACGGCGCATCCGCCCCAGCGACGGGCCCGGCGGCGGCTCCTCGCCGGTCAGCACCTGGTCCGCGAGATCCACCGTGACGTAGTCCGCGAACCGCGGCACCGCGACCCGCGCCAGCTCCTCCGCCGTCCGCGTCACGTCCAGCGTGCTGCCCACCGTCACCCCGGCGTCGTACAGCAGCCGCAGCCGCCGTTGCGCGCGCTCGGCCCGGCCGGACAGCGCCGCCAGCTCGGTGGAGTCGCGCAGCGTGGCGACGCAGCCGGGCGGCCCGGGCCCCTGACCGATCAGCCGGACGTTCACGGCCAGCAGCCGCTCCCCGGACAGCACCACCTCGTCGGTCACCGGACGGCCGGCGGTCAGCAGCTCCAGCGGCGCCCGCTCCAGGCCCAGCCCGGCCACCGGCCGGCCCTCGGCGTCCGGCGGCAGGTCCAGCAGCCGGCGCGCCTCGTCGTTGCAGAGCAGCAGCCGCTCGTCCCCGCCGACGATCATCACGCCCTCGCGCACCGCGTGCAGCACCGCCGCGTGGTGCTCGTACATCCTGGTCATCTCGACCGGGCCCAGCCCGTGCGTCTGGCGCCGCAGCCGCCGGCTGATCAGCGCCGTCCCGAGCGTGGCCAGTCCCACCGCGGCCGCCGCCGTGCCCAGCACCACCGGCAGCTGCCGCTCGCTCGCGCTGCTCACGTTCCGCAGCGTGACGCCCGCCGCGACCAGCCCGGCCACCGAGCCGTCCGGCGCGTACACCGGGACCACCACCTGCACCAGCGGGCCGAGAGTTCCCGCCACCTGCTCCGTCACCACCTGCCCGCGCAGCGCGGGGGCGTACGTGCCGACGAACTTCTCACCGATCCGCGCCGGGTTCGGATGGGTGTAGCGGACGCCCTGGTCGTTCAGCACGACGATGAAGTCCACGCCCGAGCCGACCCGCGCGGCCTGCGCCCTCGGCTGCAGGACGGCCGTCGGGTCGGGGGAGCGCAGCGCGTCGACCATGCCCGGGGAGTTGGCGAAGGCCTGCGCCACCGCCACCGACCGGTTGCGCGCCTCGTGCTCGGAGTCGTTGCGCGACTGCACCACCAGCGCCACCGCGGCCGCCGCCACCAGCAGCAGGACGACCAGGATCTGGAGCGCGAACACCTGTCCGGCCACCGACCGGTGCCACACCGGCCACCGCCGCTTGGCGCGTGGCAGCTGTGGCCGACCGTGTGGGCGCCCACCGGAGGAGCCGGTGGAGCCAGTGGCGCCAGAGGCCGACGGAGCCCGGGATCGGCCCGGAAATCGGGCCATACGGTCATGTTTGCACCACGGGCAGCCGGGGACCACCCAGCTCCCTCGGCCGTTTGGCCTTCCCCGCCCCGGCTTGGCAAGATCGCAGGGTGTCCGAACCCCGCACCATCACCGACCCGGCCGATCCCCGCCTCGCCGACTACACCGGCCTCACCGACGTCGAGCTGCGCCGCCGCCGCGAACCGGCCGAAGGCCTCTTCATCGCCGAGGGGGAGAAGGTCATCCGCCGCGCCATCGCCGCCGGCTACCGGATGCGGTCGATGCTGCTCACCCCCAAGTGGCTGGAGGTGATGGGCGACGTCATCGCCGGGGCCGACGCCCC
Organism: Kitasatospora sp. NPDC056651; assembly: GCF_042792155.1. Taxonomy (NCBI): domain Bacteria; kingdom Bacillati; phylum Actinomycetota; class Actinomycetes; order Kitasatosporales; family Streptomycetaceae; genus Kitasatospora; species Kitasatospora sp. NPDC056651. The sequence continues at coordinate 43,128 of NZ_JBHTWX010000072.1, forward strand.
CGTCCACGTGGTCGAGCCCGCGCTCGCCGAAGCCGTCACCGGCTACCACGTGCACCGCGGCGCGCTCGCCTCGATGGAGCGCAAGCCCCTCCCGGACGCCGCCGAGGTGCTCGCCGGTGCCCGCCGGGTCGCCGTCCTGGAGGGTCTGGTCGACCACACCAACCTCGGCGCCATCTTCCGCAGTGCCGCCGCCCTCGGCATGGACGCCGTCCTGCTCTCACCCGACTGCGCCGACCCGCTCTACCGGCGCGCCGTCAAGGTCTCCATGGGCGCCGTCTTCGCCGTCCCGTACGCCCGGCTGGACCCCTGGCCGGCCGCCCTCGACACCGTCCGCGACGCCGGCTTCACCCTCCTCGCCCTCACCCCCGCCGACACCGCCGTCGACCTCCACACCCTCACCCCGCACCGCCTCCCCAAGGCCGCCCTCATGCTCGGCGCCGAGGGCGACGGCCTCACCCCCCGCGCCATCGCGGCCGCCCACCACCCCGTCCGCATCCCGATGGCCCACGGCATCGACTCCCTCAACGTCGGCGCCGCCGCGGCCGTGGCCTTCTACGCCGTCACCGCCCCCACCCCGTAACCACCCCACCCACGTCACCGCCGCGCGAGGAGTCGGCCCACTGGACTTCTCGCGCACGCCGGTGTCGCCCTGTCACGGCGGTGCTCAGCGGAAGTGGGCTCGTGCGGGGCGCCGCCTTCGCACCGGAAGTCGGCGGGCCCGACTTCTCACGCGTGCCCGTTCCGCCTGGCCCCGGCTGGATCCTGTCCGGCCGGTCTTGCCGGGCCCCCAAGATCGACCGGACAGGACCTGGTGCTGCTCAGCCGGTGGGGGAGGTGGGTGGGGCGGGGGCGGCGGCGGGGGGCGGGGTGGTGGCGCCGGGCCAGGACTCGTCGAGGGTGCCGTCGGCGCGGACGGCGTAGCGGGTGGAGGTGACCGCGCCGGTGGCGGCCGCGCGCTCCTCGCGGACGACCGTGCTGCCGTCCAGCCGCCAGGTGGCCGCCGCCTGCGGGTCCGCCACCGAGGTGCGGGAGGTGGTGGCCACGGGGGCGTCCCCGTTGAAGGAGTAGAGCTGGACGAGGTCGACCGGCGCCGAGCCCTCCGCCCGGCGCAGGACGACGACCGCGGCCGGCAGGCCCTTGTACCGGGCCGGCAGCACCGCGCTCAGCGTGACCTGCGGCCCGCCGCCGACCGAGTGCCCGTTCTGCAGCGCGATGGTCTGCCCGCCGGCCCCGTCGGGGTAGCTGTGGTTCGGCCAGTCCACCGCCGGCACCGGTGCCTGCGGGGGCGTCAGCCCGGCGTCCGCACCGTTGCGCGCGGCCGCCGGGAGCGGCGCGGCCGAGGACTGCGGCGCGACGTCGACCGACGTCCCCGGTACGGCCTGCTGGCCGCCGCCCGTACCGGCCGTCGTCACCACCCCGGCCGGTGGCCGCACGCTCTGGTCGCCCCGGTTCTCGCACCCCTGCGCCGCCGCGATGGCCAGCGCCACCCCGATCGTCACCGTGACGAAGACCACCAGTCGCTGCCGCAGCAGTCGCTGCCGTGCGGTGCCGGGCCGTCCCCCGGGGGCGGGAGTGTGCTGCCGGTCCCGGGGGTGCGCCCGCGCCTGGGGGCGTCCCCGGTCGTGGGGGCCGGGGCGGTTGGGGGGCGGGGTCTGGGGACGGTCCGGGCGCTGCCGCAGCGGACGGGTGACCGGTGTGGTCTCGGCCCGGGGGAGGGGTGCGCCCGCTCCCTGCGGGCGCCGTCCGGCGGTCCCGGCCCCGGCCGCCTGTGCGCCGGGGCGGCCCGCCGTCGCCCTGGCCCGCGCCGCGGCGGGCGGCTCGGGCGAGCGCCCGGGGGCGGGGACGCCCTGCCGTGCGCCCTCGGGCCGACCCGGTGCCGGTGCGGGTGCCGGAGCCGCCGCGCCCCGCCCGTGCCGTGCCGCGCGGGCACCACCGGAGGCTCCCGCGGCCGCGCCGCGCGCCGCCAGCTCGCTGAGCCGCTCGTGCAGTGCGGCCGCCCCGGGGCGCTCGGCGGGTTCCTTGGCCAGGCAGGCGCGGATCAGCGGCGCCAGTTGGGGCGGCACCGCCGAGAGGTCGGGCTCCTCGTGGACGACCCGGTAGAGCATCACTTCGGAGGACGCGCCGGACCCGAACGGGGTGTCCCCGGTGAGCGCGTACGCGAGCGTGGCCCCGAAGGCGAAGACGTCCGTGGCGGGGGTGACGGCGGCCCCGCGCACCTGCTCGGGCGCGAGGAAGCCGGGGGAGCCGACCGCGGTGCCGACGTGGGTGAGCGTGCTGGCGCCGCGCGACCAGGCGATGCCGAAGTCGATGATCCGCGGGCCGCGGGGCGAGAGCAGGATGTTGGAGGGCTTGAGGTCCCGGTGGACCACCCCCGCCTCGTGCACCTTGACCAGCCCGTCGGCCAGCGCGGCCCCGATCCGGGCCGCCTCGGGCCAGTTCAGCGGCCCTTCGTCGCCGACCCGCTTGTAGAGCGAGGGGCCCGGCACGTACGCGGTGGCCAGCCAGGGCCGGTCGGTCTCGATGTCCGAGCCCACCACGCGCGCGGTGCAGCCGCCCCGGATCCGGGAGGCGGCGGCGATCTCGCGGGCGAACCGGGTGCGGAACTCCTGGTCCTCGGCGAGTTCGGCGCGGATCAGCTTGAGGGCGACGCGCTGCCCGCGGCGGTCGGACCCGAGGTACACCACGCCCATCCCGCCGGCGCCCAGTCGCCGGTGCAGGCGGTACGGCCCGACGATGCGGGGGTCCTCACGCCTCAGCCGCATCATCGCCATGTTTCGTTCCCCGTCAGCCGGTGGGTGAGGCCCCGTCGGTTGGGCCATCGTCAGTTCCTGTCTGGCACAGCTTACGGACTGCCCGCTGCGGTGTGCTGATACGCAACACCTCAAGCCGCCGTGCGATTGTCCGATCTTGAGCTGGATCGCAGGTCACAGAGTCGCCGAAGGGTTTCTCGGGGTTGCCCCTCAGGGTTCCCCCGGGGGCCGGATGAGGCTTCCGTCCCCCTGCGGTAGTAGGCCTCTGGTCTCATCGTCATCCTCCGGGACGTCCGAGGAACAGTACGACGGCATGACGCCCGGACAACCCCTCGGCCAATAGCGTTGTGTTCAGCGGTGGACGGGGAGCTCGTCCCCCGAGGTAAGCCGTCCACCGCGCCAACTCGACCGGATCAGGAGCAAGGACATGCCACCGCAGCTCACGGGAACCCCCAGCCGCCGCCGGCAGCCCTTCGTCCAGTCCCGGTCAACCGAGCAGCCCACGCGCCACCCGGCCGTGGCACTGGCGATGGCCCTGCCGTGCGCCGTGCTCCTGGTGCTGCTCTTCGGTGGGTGGGAGCAGATGGCGAGCCAGGCCGAGGCCGTCGCCGATCTGATCACCCGCTGAGCGGGGAGGCAGGACACCGGCCCTCACGGGCCGGCCGAAGACGGGCACCGATCCCCTGGGGACGGGGAGCGGTGCCGCCGGGGAGGCCGCGGCCGCGATGACACGCGGACGGGCGTGAGCGGTGCGCAGAGCGCCCCGGCAGGCGGAGATGCCGCGTACGGACGTCGGTGAGGGCGTCCGTACGCGGCTCATCCCCTTACCCAAGCCCGTTTTAAGACAAAATGCCCGGGCCCCGATACACAAAGATAGCGGCCCCC
>NZ_JBHTWX010000073.1:0-46254 GCF_042792155.1 Kitasatospora sp. NPDC056651
CGCAACTCAGCAAGATCATCACGCCTAACGCCCACGGTCCTCGCAACTCCCACAGATCGCGGGTGTTGCGAGGACCGTTAGAACCCAAGGACGGCGGGGGCCTTCGGGCTTCTCCGGGGGAGGGGCTGTTCGGGGACGGGGGCGCCGGGCGGAGCGGCCGGGCCCGGTGTCAATCCCGGTCGGCGGCGCGACGGGTGAGGATGAACCCGCCGATCAGGGCGATGGCGTAGAAGGCGGCGTCGAGGGGGCGCAGGTCGACGCGCCAGGTGGTGACGGTGTCGTGCAGGAGGCCGCCGGGCCCGGGGCCGTCGGCGTGCGCCCGGCGGAGGTGCTCCAGCAACTGGCCGAGGAGCAGGGCGCCGGCCGCGAGGAGGGCGCCGAGCGGCGGCAGTAAGCGGCTCCGGCCGCCGAGCCGGCCGAGCGGGAGGGCGACCATGCCGGCCGGGGCGATGGCCAGCCAGCCGAGGCTGTCGGCGGCCCGCAGCGGGGCGCTGCCGTACGCCAGGCCGCCGAGCAGCATGGCGACCAGGGCCAGGGCCACGGCCAGGGCGGTGCGGCGGCGGGGGGTGGCCCGGGGGGCGGGCTCGACGGGTTCGAAGCCGGCCACCGGGGCGCCGGGCATGCCGGGGGCGACGTAGCCCTCGGGGGAGGCCTGGACCGGTGCGACCGAGTAGTGCTGGGCGGTGCGCGGCCGGGCCGATGGGCCGTCAGTGCCCGGTGCGGGTGCGGTCATGGGCGTCGTATCCCCCCGGAAAGACGATGAGCTGCCGAACGGTAGCAGTGGCCCGGACAGATCTTGGCGAGTTTTCGATCACAGATAGGGCACGGAGCGCCGAAACCGTTCCGGTCCGGCCCGGCTTGGTGCGGGGGGCGGGTGGTCGAGGGCCCTCCGGACAGGGGATGATGGAGGCTTGGGCGTTCGGACCCAGGTCGGGCCGACGCGCCGTCATCACGACCGTCGGCAGCACATGGGGGAACGTTCCGAATGACCCAGGCGCAGGGTTCCACCGGCCGCCTCCTGGCCGGCCGCTACCGCCTGAACGGCGTGCTCGGGCGCGGCGGCATGGGCACGGTCTGGCGCGCCGAGGACGAGATGCTGGGCCGGACCGTCGCGGTCAAGGAACTGCGGATGAACGCCAGCGTCGAGGAGGAGGAGAAGCACCGGCTGATCACCCGGACGCTGCGCGAGGCCAAGGCCACCGCCCGGATCCGGCACAACTCGGCGGTGACGGTCTTCGACGTGGTCGACGAGGACGACCGGCCGTGGATCGTGATGGAGCTGGTCGAGTCCCGCTCGCTGGCCGACGTGGTGCGCGAGGACGGCCCGCTGGAGCCCGCCCGGGCGGCGGAGATCGCGCTGGACGTGCTGGGCGTGCTCAGCGCGGCGCACGCGCTGGGCATCCTGCACCGGGACGTCAAGCCCTCCAACGTGCTGATCGGCGAGGACGGCCGGGTGGTGCTCACCGACTTCGGCATCGCCAGCGTGGAGGGCGACGCCTCGGTCACCTCCACCGGGATGCTGGTCGGCGCGCCCTCGTACATCTCGCCGGAGCGGGCCCGCGGGCAGAAGCCCGGGCCGCCGGCCGACCTGTGGTCGCTGGGCGGCACGCTGTACGCGATGGTCGAGGGGCGGCCGCCGTACGACCGGGGCTCGGCCCTGGCCACGCTGACCGCGGTGATGACCGAGGACCTGACCACCCCGGTGAACGCCGGGCCGCTGCTGCCGGTGATCGAGGGGCTGCTGGCGAAGGACCCGGCGGAGCGGCTGGACGCCTCGCAGACCCGGTCGATGCTCAAGCGGGTGGTCGCGGAGGCGACCGCGCGGGCCGAGTCGACCACCGAGCACGCGGTGCCGGTGAAGAAGGCGGCCGAGGCCCCGGGGCCGGTCGCGGAGGCTTCGCCGGAGGAGTCCGGGCGGCCGGACACACCGGATGCACCGGAGGCGCCGGAGCCGTCGAAGCGGTCCGAGGACGGCCGCAAGCGGTCCGTGGGCGGGCTGCTGGGGACGGTCCGGGTGGGCAGCCGGGCGCAGGACGCGGAGCCCGCGCAGGAGCCCCCGGCCGAGTCGGCGGCGGAGCCGATCCGGCCGGTGACCAGCGAGTGGCGGATGGGGGCGACCCAGGCGGCCGGGGCCGACCCGCGCACCGGCCGGCGGCGGCTGGCCATCGCCACCGTGATCGTGGTGCTGTTGCTGATCGCGGGCGTGGTCGCGGTGATCCAGGCGGTCGGCAACGGGGACGGCGACTCGAACGCCGGGGCCACCCGGAGCGCGGGCGCCACCACGCCGGTGGTGACCACCACGGACCCGGCGACCGGCGGGAGCGCGGAGGCCCCGGCGAGCGCGCCCGTGCCGGAGCCGACACAGGCCGAGCCCGCGCCAGCCGAGCCCGCGCCGGCCGAGCCCACGCCGGCCGGGCCGGCGCCGACGGGCGAGCCGGCCCCCACCGTGCCGGACGCCCCCGCGCAGACCGCCACCGAGCCCGCCGCTCCGGTGCCGCCCGTGCAGACCGGGGCGGTGCCGGCCGGGTACCACGAGTACAAGGACCCGAGCGGTTTCTCGGCCGTACTGCCGGACGGTCTGCAGCCGACCGGGTCGGAGGCCACCAAGCGGATCTTCAAGAACGCGGCCGACGGCAGCCAGCTGCGGATCGAGTGGACCACCTCGCCCAGGCCGAGCGCGGTCGTGGACTGGCAGGAGTCCGAGCCCGGGGTGCGCGCCCAGGTCACCAACTACCAGCGGGTCAACCTGGCGGCGATCACCTACCGGCAGTGGAGCAACGCGGCGGACTGGGAGTGGACCAGCGGCACGCCCCGGATCCACTCGCTCAACCGCGGCTTCGTGACCGGGAGCCCGGCCAAGTACGGGTACTCGATCTACTGGATCGTCCCGGACGCCGAGTGGGCCGCGCACGCCCCGGTCCGGGACGTCGTCTTCAACAGCTTCCAGCCCGCACCGTAGGGCCTGGCGTGCCGGGGCGACGGGTTCAGCCGAGCAGACGCCGCTTGGCGCGGCTGAACTCGTCCTCGGTGAGCGCGCCGGAGGTGCGCAGGGCGGCCAACCGCTCCAGCTGGCCGATCAGTTGCTCGCCCCCGGGCCCGGTGACGGCCTCGGCCGGGGCGGTGGTGAGTTCCGGCTGCCCGGCGTCGCGGGCGGCCCGGGCGGCCGCCCGGAGCTGCTCGGCGAAGAACTCGGCCTTGACCACCTCCTCGAAGCGGTGCGAGCCGGTCAGCGCCACCACAAGGAGCACTTCGCCGTTGAGCTTGGTGCGGGTCACGGTGGCGTCCGTGACGGCGGCGAGCGGAACCGGTACCGGCGGCTTCCCGTCCTTCAGGAAGAGCAGCCGGTGGGTGGTCAGCACGAGCACTCCCTTGCGGAAGTGGTCGGGGTGACGGCCGGCGGTGGAGGCGACCGGCTGCTCGCCGTCGAGCACGGTCGCCCGGACGGTGCGGACGGCCTCGGCCTGGTTGGCTTTGCCGTGGTTTCCGGCCGCGTCGAAGGCGGTGTCGATCAGATCGGTCCAGTCCATGGGGCCGAGCCTAAGGGAGCCGCTCAGTAGGCTGCTCGGCGAGCGAGAGGAACTGGCATGCGAGGCGGCCCGGGGCAGTTGCTGGCGGGGCGGTACCGGCTGACGGACCGTCCCGAACCGCTGCGCGCCCACGCGGTGGACGAGCGGACCGGTGAATCGGTGCTGCTGAGCGCCCTGGAGCTGCCGGGGCTGCTGACGACCGGCCAGGACCCGGAGGAGGCCGCGGCGGCGCAGGCGGACCGGCTGGTGCGCCGGGTGGCGGCGGTCGGTTCGGCCGCGCCGGCCGCCCATCCGCGGCTGCTGCGCGGGGTCGGCGCGTTCGTCGAGGGCGAGCTGCTGTGGACGGTGGAGGAGCGGCCGGCCGGGCGGACGGTGGCCGAGCTGCTCGCCGAGGGGCCGCTGCCGCCGTACCGCGCGGCCGAGTTGGCGGCGGACCTGGCAGGCGCGCTGCGGGCGCTGCACGCGGCCGGGCTCACCCACGGCAACCTGACCGCGGATTCGGTGCTGGTCTGCGAGGACGGCGCGGCGATGCTCGGCGGGCTGCTCGCCGGGGTGGCGCAGGAGGCACTGGCCGAGGACCTCGGCGGGCCGGCCGGGCGGCGCCGGTACGAGGTGCGGGCCACCCTGGTCGGCCCGGTGGCGGAGCGCTGGCCGCTGGACGGCGGCCCGGCGGGCGACTGCTGGGCGCTCGGGGCGCTGGCGCAGCGGCTGGTCACCGGCCGTTCGCCGTACCCGGAGCGGGACGTGCCGGAGCTGGTGACGGCCGTACGGGACGGGCGGCGCGAGCCCGCGGTGGTGAGCGGGCCGCTCGCGCCGCTGGTGGAGCGGCTGCTGCAGCCCGATCCGGTGCGGCGGCCGACGGCGGAGGCGGTGCGCGGGGAGCTGACGGAGCTGCTGGCGGGGGCGCCGGAGCCGGTCGACGAGGAGCGGCTGGAGTACGTCCGGAACACCGAGGGACCGGAGGCGCCGGGGCGGCCGCGCGGGCGCGGCCGGGAGGCGGTGCGCTCCCGTGTCGGAAGGAGTGCCCGAAAGGGCGGGAACGGCGGGGACTTCGGGGCGGGGAAGGCGGCGAAACCGCCGCGGATGCCCCCCGCCTTGTTGGGCCCGCTACTGGTGGGCGGAGTGTTTGTGCTGCTCGTGTCGGGAATTGCCGCCGTGGTGCTGTTCGCAGGCTGACGGCCCGTGCGGATTCCGGTCTTCAGGTCCAGGGGGTGGGCGTGATTACCCGGGGAGGCAAGGTGCGCCTAATGTGTGCGTGGGATTTGTTCGAACAGTGGTCTGCACCAGGCCCTCCGTCACGGTGACGGCTGGCGCAATGTGTGGGGGAGCGGGCGCAGATGGGCGTGCAGGACCGGCCGGAGGCGGCCGAGGCGGAGCGGTTGCTGGCCGGGCGGTACGAGCTCGGCGAGCGGCTCGGCCGGGGCGGCATGGGCACGGTCTGGCGGGCCTGGGACCGGATGCTCGACCGCGAGGTCGCGGTCAAGGAGCTGACCGTCAACCACCTGCCCGAGGAGGACCTCCAGATCCTGCACACCCGGATGAAGCGCGAGGCCAGCGCGGCCGCGCGGATCAAGCACCCCGGTGTGATCACCGTGCACGACGTGCTGGAGCAGGACGGCCGGCCGTGGATCGTGATGGAGCTGGTCGACGGCCGCTCGCTGGCCGACGTGATCAGCCAGGACGGCACCCTGCAGCCGCGCGCCGCCGCCGAGGTCGGCAGCCAGGTGCTCGCCGCGCTGCACCGCGGCCACCAGCTGGGCGTGCTGCACCGGGACGTGAAGCCCGCCAACGTGCTGCTGGAGCGCGGCACCGGGCGGGTGGTGCTGCTGGACTTCGGGATCGCGAAGTACGAGGGCTCGACCGAGCTGACCCGGCCGGGCGACCTGGTCGGCTCGCCGGACTACCTGGCGCCGGAGCGCGCCCAGGGCGAGCGGCCCGGGCCGGCCTCCGACCTGTGGGGCCTCGGGGCGACGCTGTACGCGGCGGTCGAGGGCCAGTCGCCGTTCCGCCGGGACTCGCCGATCACCACGCTCGCCGCGGTGGTGGACGAGCCGCTGCCGGAGCCGCGGCGGGCCGGTCCGCTGGGGCCGGTGCTGTCCGCGCTGATGGCCAAGGACCCGGCCGAGCGGCCGACCGCGGACGAGGCGGCCAGGATGCTGGCCGAGGTGCGGGCCGGGCACACGATGGGCCTCAAGACGGTCGCGCCGGTGCGGATGCCCACCCAGTCGGTGCCGGTGGTGGACCGCAGCGAGGCTCCCGAGGAGTCGGCCGTGGAGCAGGCCGAGGGGGTCGAGGGGTCGGAGGAGCCGACCGAGCCGCAGGCGTCCGCGGCCGTCGCCGCCGTCGCCGCCGTGCAGGACACCAGCGGGGGCGCTCAGGCCGCCGCCCAGGCGCCCACCCACCCCGTCGCGCCGGTGGCGCACCCCGTCACGCCCGCGCGCGGACCGGCCAAACGCCGCAACCTGCTGAAGATCGTCGGCATCGCGGCGGCCGTCGGCCTGCTGGCGGCCGCGGGCACGTTCCTCGCCACCCGGAGCGCGGTGCACAACAGCGGCGGCGGCGCGGTCGACGACCCGATACCGACCGGGTCCGCCGAGACCACCGGGCCGGCGCCCACCGGCGAACCCAGTGGCGACGCCGCCCCCGCGGTGCCACCGCCCAGCGGCTACCGCTGGGTCGACGACCCCGCGGGCTTCCGCTTCCCGCTGCCGACCGGGACCCCGCCCTGGCAGCGGATCAGCTCCGGGGACAACCAGATCTTCTACACCCCCGACAACAAGCAGCACTACCTCCAGTTCGCCGTCACCGTCGGGCAGTCGGTCAAGCCGCTGGAGCACATGCGGCAGATGGAGACCACCGTCTCCAAGTCGCTCAAGGACTACAAGCAGCACCGGATGGCCGGCACGGCGGTGAAGGGCCAGGAGGCGGCGGTCTGGGAGTTCAGCTACCTGGCCAAGGAGGGCGGCCGCCGGCGCGCGATCGAGACCGAGTTCATCGGCCAGGACGGCACCAGCTACGCGATCTACTCGTCCAGCCCGGAGAAGGGCAACGAGTGGAACGAGGCCGAGCAGCGCTTCTACGCGGTGCTCAACAACTTCGCGCCCTCCCGCTGACGGACGTCCCGCCGAGGACGTGCCGGCGACGGACACCCTGGCGACGGACGTCCCGGCGCGGGTGGGGAGTCCGCTTTCACCCGACTGCGGCAGATTCTTGTTACCGACGGGTACCGGACCGGCCGCCGAACGCCTAGGCTGCGCCGTATGTCGGACCTCACAGCAGACGCAGTGGCCACCGAACACCCCGGCGCCGGCAACCCGGCCGCCCCCGGCGGCGGGCGGACCGTCGCGACGGCCGTCCCGCCGTCCCTGGTCGCCAAGCTGGCCGCCGGTGTCACCGCCACCGGTGAGCCCGACCTGGTGGAGACCGTCGCCCCGCTGACCGGTGAACGGCTGGCCAGCCTCCCGCGGTCCACCCCGGCCGACGTCGAGGTCGCCTTCCAGCTGGCCCGCCGCGCCCAGACGGCCTGGGCCGCGCTGCCGGTGCGCCGACGCGCCGCCGTCCTGCTGCGCTTCCACGACCTGCTGCTCAAGCGGCAGGACGAGGTGCTGGACATCGTCCAAGCGGAGACCGGCAAGGCCCGGCTGCACGCCTTCGAGGAGGTGGCGGCCGTCGCCATGGCCGCCCGCCACTACGGGCGGGCCGCGCACGGGTACCTCAGGGACAAGCGGCGCGGCGGCGCGCTGCCGGTGCTCACCCACGCCGTCGAGGCCCGCCGCCCCAAGGGCGTGATCGGTCACATCTCGCCGTGGAACTACCCGCTGGAGCTGTCCGTCGGCGACGCCCTGCCCGCCTTCGTGGCCGGCAACGCGGTGGTCAACAAGCCCGACACCCAGACCGCGCTGACCGCGCTGTGGGCCCGCGACCTGCTGGTCGAGGCCGGGCTGCCGGCCGACCTGTGGCAGGTCGTGATCGGCGACGGCCCGGTGATCGGCCCCGCCGTGGTGGAGCACGCCGACTACGTCTCGTTCACCGGCTCCACCCGCACCGGCCGCGACGTCGCCCAGCGGGCCGCCGCCCGGCTGGTCGGCGCCTCGCTCGAACTCGGCGGCAAGAACGCCATGCTGGTGCTCGCCGACGCCGACCTCGACGCCGCCGCCGAGGGCGCCGTCCGGGCCTGCTTCTCCTCCGCCGGGCAGCTGTGCATCTCGATCGAGCGGCTGCTGGTGCACCGTTCGGTGGCCGACGAGTTCCTGGAGCGCTTCGCCGCCCGCACCCGGGCGCTGCGCCTCGGCGGCGGCCTCGCGTACGGCGCCGACATGGGCTCGCTGGTCTCCGTCCGCCAGCTGGAGACCACCAGCCGGCACGTGGAGGAGGCGGTCAAGGCGGGCGCCACCGTGGTGGCCGGCGGGCGCGCCCGGCCGGACCTCGGCCCGTTCTTCCACGAGCCGACCATCCTGGACGGCGTCACCCCGGACATGGCGGTCTGCTCCGAGGAGACCTTCGGGCCGGTCGTCTCCGTCTACCGCTTCGACACCGAGGAGGAGGCGGTGGCCGCCGCCAACTCCACGCCGTACGGCCTGAACTCCAGCGTCTGGACCAGGGACCTGCGGCGCGGCCGGACGGTCGCGGCCCGGCTGCGCACCGGCACGGTCAACGTCAACGAGGCGTACGCCGCCACCTACGGGTCGGTCGGCGCGCCGATGGGCGGCATGGGCGACTCCGGGCTGGGCCGCCGGCACGGCGCCGAGGGCATCCTGCGCTTCACCGAGGCGCAGACCATCGCGACCCAGCGGCTGATGCCGATCGCGCCCTCGTTCGGCCTGGACGACAAGCAGTTCGCCGCGCTGATGACCGGCGGGCTGCGGGCGCTCAAGGCGCTGCGCTTCAAGTAGGCCCCGGCCGGCCCCACGGCCGTACGCAGGGCCCCGCACTCCGGCGGGGCCCGACTCGCGGTACCCACAGGCAGGTTCACCCGGCGAAGGAGCGGTGGCAGATGGTGGAGTCCGACGGCGCGGCGGAGTTCGACTACGACGTGGTGGTGGTCGGGTCCGGATTCGGCGGTTCGGTCGCGGCCCTGCGGTTGACGGAGAAGGGCTACCGGGTCGCCGTCCTGGAGGCCGGACGGCGCTTCGACCGGGACGAACTGCCCCGGAACTCCTGGGACCTGTCGAACTACCTGTGGGCGCCGCGGCTCGGGCTGTACGGCATCCAGCGCATCCACCTGCTGGCCAACGTGCTGATCCTGGCCGGCGCCGGGGTCGGCGGCGGCTCGCTGAACTACGCCAACACCCTGTACGTGCCGCCGAAGGCCTTCTTCGAGGACCGCCAGTGGCGCCACATCACGGACTGGCAGCAGGAGCTGGCGCCGTTCTACGACCAGGCGCAGCGGATGCTCGGGGTCCGGCTCAACCCGACCGTCACCCCCTCCGACGTCCACCTCAAGGCGGCCGCCGAGCGGATGGGCGTCGGTGACACCTTCCACATGGCGCCGGTCGGGGTCTTCTTCGGCGACGGCGAGGACGCCGGGGGCACCTCCCGGACGGAGTCCGGGGGAGGTCCGGTCAAGGCCGCGCCCGGCCGCGAGGTCGCCGACCCGTACTTCGGCGGCGCCGGCCCGGCCCGCAAGGCCTGCGTGGAGTGCGGCGAGTGCATGACCGGCTGCCGGCACGGCGCCAAGAACACGCTCACCGAGAACTACCTGTACCTGGCGGAGCGGGGCGGTGCGCGGATCCACCCGCTCACCACGGTGGCCCGGATCCGGGAGCACGGCCGGGGCTTCGCGGTGGACGTGCGCCGCACCGACTCGCGTTCGAGGACCGACCGGGTGAAGGCGGGCGCGCGGACCGTCACCGCGGCCCGCGTGGTCGTCGCGGCCGGCACCTACGGCACCCAGTCGCTGCTGCACCGGATGCGGGACGCCGGCCACCTGCCCCGGATCTCGGCGCGGCTGGGCGAGCTGACCCGCACCAACTCCGAGGCCCTGGTGGGCGCGCAGACCACGGACCGGCGCTACGGCACCCGGGCGGACTTCACCAAGGGCGTGGCGATCACCTCCTCGATCCACCCGGACGCCAACACCCACATCGAGCCGGTCCGCTACGGCAAGGGCTCCAACGCGATGGGCGCGCTGTCCATCGCCCAGGTCAAGGGCGGCGGGAAGGGTCCGCGCTGGCTGCGCTACCTGGGCGACTCGGTGATCCACCCGGTGAACTTCGTCCGTTCGATGAACCAGCACCGTTGGTCCGAGAAGACGATCATCGGCCTGGTGATGCAGTCACTGGACAACTCGATCACCGTCTCGCTGAAGCGGGGCCCGCTGGGCAAGCCGCGGCTCACCTCCGCCCAGGGCCACGGAGCCCCCAACCCGACCTGGATCCCGGCCGCGGAGAAGGGCGCCCAGGCGCTGGCCGACGAGATCAACGGCTTCGCGGGCAGCACCGTCGGCGAGATCTTCGACATCCCGATGACGGCGCACTTCCTCGGCGGCTGCCCGATCGGCGACGCCCCCGAGACCGGGGTGGTGGACCCGTACCACCGGCTGTACGGGTACCCCGGGATCAGCGTGGTGGACGGCTCGGCCGTCTCCGCCAACCTGGGCGTCAACCCCTCGCTCACCATCACCGCGCAGGCCGAGCGCGCGATGTCGATGTGGCCGAACAAGGGCGAGGCGGACCGGCGCCCGGCGCAGGACGAGGGGTACCGGCGGGTCGCGGCGGTGGCGCCGGTGCGGCCGGCCGTGCCGGAGGGGGCGTTCGGCGCGCTCCGGCTGCCGCTGCTGCCGGTCCCGGAGGTCCCGAAGAAGCGCGGCTGAACCCGGCCGTCCGGTCAATCCGGCTGCCCCGGTTCCCGGTTGACAGCCGTTCGGATCCGGTGGGATAAACGGGCTCCCTGGGCGCCAGGGACTCGTCGAGCGGGGGGAACGCGGGCATGGCCGACTGCACGTCGTGCGGGGCGACTTCGGAGGAGGGATCGGCGGCCTGCGGTTCGTGCGGGCGGCCGCTGTCCCCGCCGCCCCCCCCGCCCCCGCCCCCGCCCCCGTCGTTCCCGCCGCCCCCGCCGGCGGTCGTCCTGCCGGGCGGACCGCCGCCCGGTCCGCCCGGATACCCGCCGCCGCAGCCCGGCCCGGGCCACCAGCCCGTCGCCGGGCCGCCCCCGGTGGGCACCTGGGGAGGGGGAGACGAGAAGCCGTACGTCCCGCGGGGCGGGTCCTCGCCGGTGGTGCGCCGGCTGACCGGCTCGGACTGGCGCCCGGCGCTCCGGGCCGCGATCGCCCCGACCGCCGTCCTGCTCGTGGCGGCGCTGATCACGGCCGTCCCGGGTGACTACGACTACGACCGCGACATGATCGTCGCGGCGCCGGGATTCGGCGACCGCTTCGGCGCGGCGCTGGCGATGACGCTGAACGCGTTCGGCGCGCCGTTCAAGCTGACCGGGCACCCGATGTCCAGCCGCGACAGCCAGAACGACCTGAACCTGGTGTTCCGGGTGCTGCCGATGACCGTCACCCTGCTCTGGGCGCTGGCGCTCTGGCTCGGCCTGCGCGCCGGCGTCCGTCGGCGCAAGGCGGCCGGCGCCCAGCTGACCCGGGGCCAGGCCGGTGGCGAGGCGCTGCGCACCGCCGTGGTGCTGGCCGGGGTGGCGCTGCTGCTCGGGTCGGCCGGAGGGGCGACCTGGCAGCCGGCGGGCCGGTTCGACGACGACTACGGCTACTCGCGGCAGAACTCCGGCGTGGCCTTCGGCGCGGACTCGGGCTGGCTGGAGGCGGTCGGGTGGACCGCGCTCCTGGCCGCCGTGCTGGCCTTCACCGTCTACGGCACCGATGCGCTGCGCTGGGCCGCCTGGCGCAGCCGGGCGGTGCGCGGCTGGGCGGTGGCCGCGCTGACCGCGGGCCAGGCGCTGGCGCTCTCGGTCGGCCTGGGCGCACTGGCGGCCTTCGTCCTGATCGCGGCGAACAGCGAGGACGGCGTGGAGACGGTGCTCTCGCTCGCCTTCCTGCCCAACCTGGGCCTGCTCCTGCTCGGTTTCGGCTCGGGGGCGACCTGGCGGGTGCACTTCGGAATGTCCGGCCAGGACGCGAGCTGGGGCGACGGCAGCAGCGACATGGAGATCTCGTTCTTCGACCTGCGGGGCCTGACCGCCGACTGGCGCTGGAGCGGCCTGCTGGCGCTCGCCGCGGCCGCCCTGCTCGGCTGGTCGGCGTACCGGCGGCGGCTGGACGCGGCCGACCGGCTCCGGCTGGCGACCGTGTACGCCGTGGCGCTCACCGCGCTGACGGCCGTGGCCGGTGTGCAGATGACCAGGGCGGTGTCGATTCCGGGCTGGCCCGGTTCGAACCGGGTGGACATGTCCCAGGACACCTCGGCCGGGCTGGTGTTCGTCAGCGTGCTGCTGGCCAACCTGGTCTGGGCCCTGGTCGGCGCGCTGCTGGTGCCGCCGCTGCTGTCGGCCGTCCGGGGCCGGGGCGTCGGCGCGCCGCACACCGCCGTGCCGTACGCCGAGTCGCCCTTCGCGGCGGCGCAGGGTGCCGGGGCCCAGGGTGCCGGGGCTCAGGGCGCCGGGGCGTACCCGGAGGCGCCGCCGCAGGTGCCGTACGCGACGCCGGCCCGGGGCGTGCCGGCGCAGGGCGGTCCGCCGCGGGACACCCCGCACGACGCCGGGAGCGGGGTGGGCGAGGTGCTCGACTCGCACCGGGCGCCGACCGCTCCGGCGGGCGGGACGCCGACGCCGGGTGCGGTGCCGCCGCCCCCGGAACAGGAGCCGGTCGACCCGAGCGTCTGGCGCGAGCACCCCTGAGCACGCTCCCGGGCGGCAGCGGCAGCGGCGGTGGCGGTTGCAGCGGAAGTGGCCCGGACACGGCAAAGGGCCCCGCGGGGGAACGGGGCCCTTTGTCTGCCAGCACCGGCGTCAGGGCCGCGCCGGTGCTGGGGTGACGGCGCCGGGGGGAGGAGCGCCGTCGTGTCGGTTGGCTTCGGGTGCGCCGTGCCGCGCCGTGCGGCTCCGGCATGGGTGGCCGGCCGCGCGGGGCGCGCACGCCCGCGCGGGGCGGGTCGGCACGTAGGTCTGCGCCGGTCCCACGCTCACGGAGCGTGAACTGAAACCGTTGCCGTCTCCCTGCGGCACGGTTGCGGAGACATCGTCGCGGGACTCCTCGGTGGGCCGCGAGGCGCCGGGAGCACTGCTTACAACGAGCATCGTGCTGGACGAAGGGCTCGCTCTGCAACCGGTTCGGCGCAGTTCGGCACAGAGCATTTGCCGTCGGGCCCGCCCATGATGATCACGGTGCGTAGCGGCCCGGATGGTTGCGGCGCACGGGGACACGCGTAGCGGCGCGGGCGGGACGGGGGAGTGCGCCGGGGCGTGCACCGGATCGGACCGGGGGTGCGACGGCCGGCCCCGGGCGTCCCCGGGCCCCGGCCGTCCCACCTCTCGGCCCAGTCGCGGCCGGGGTCGCTGTCCCCTGCTGGCCGGCCGCGGCACCCGCGCACGGTCCCACGGAGCCTTGCGCCCGGCGGGCCGGGCGGCGGCACCACGTGCGCCGGTGGACTGGGGTGGAACTCCACGCGTGGTCCTGCTGCCGTACGGCGGTGCCCCCGCGGGGGCGGTTCGGCGTGTCTGGCGGACGCGGCGAGGCCGTACGTTCGTCAGAAGCAACGAACCGCCGCCCCGTGCGGTCACGGTCCCTTGGACGTGCAGACGAGTGAAACCGGACAGCCCGGTAGAATCGGTGGTCAGACACCCCACACCGTCCGCCGCCGCAGCCCCCCGCCAGGGAGGCGGCCACGCGCGACACCTCGTTACCCGCTGCCGGAAGGCCGTCCGTGTCCTCTGCAATTCCCGTCCAGTCCGCGCCGGACAACGACCCCGTGCTGGTGGTCGACTTCGGCGCCCAGTACGCCCAGCTCATCGCCCGTCGGGTGCGTGAGGCGCGGGTCTACAGCGAGATCGTGCCGAGCAGCATGCCGGTCGCCGAGATGCTCGCCAAGAACCCCAAGGCGATCATCCTCTCCGGTGGCCCGTCGTCGGTCTACGAAGAGGGCGCGCCGCAGATCGACCGCGCGGTCTTCGAGGCCGGTGTCCCGGTCTTCGGCATGTGCTACGGCTTCCAGCTGATGGCCAAGAGCCTCGGCGGCACCGTCGACAACAACGGCGCCCGCGAGTACGGCCGCACCCCGCTGACCGTGTCCC
The DNA here is from genome assembly GCF_042792155.1 of Kitasatospora sp. NPDC056651. NCBI lineage: Bacteria > Bacillati > Actinomycetota > Actinomycetes > Kitasatosporales > Streptomycetaceae > Kitasatospora > Kitasatospora sp. NPDC056651. The sequence continues at coordinate 13,713 of NZ_JBHTWX010000073.1, forward strand.
GCCCCGGCTCCACCCTGTTCGAGGGCGTCCCGGCGCAGCACTCGGTGTGGATGTCGCACGGTGACGCCTGCTCCGCCGCCCCGGAGGGCTTCACCGTCACCGCCTCCACCGACCTGGTCCCGGTCGCGGCCTTCGAGAACGACGAGGCCCGGCTGTACGGCGTCCAGTACCACCCCGAGGTGCTGCACTCCGACCACGGCCAGCAGATCCTGGAGCACTTCCTCTACCGCGGCGCCGGCATCGCGCCGACCTGGACCACCGGCAGCGTGGTCGAGGAGCAGATCGCCCTGATCCGCGAGCAGGTCGGCGACAAGCGCGCGATCTGCGGCCTGTCCGGCGGCGTGGACTCCGCGGTCGCGGCCGCCCTGGTCAACAAGGCCATCGGCGACCGGCTGACCTGCGTCTACGTCGACCACGGCCTGATGCGCAAGGGCGAGACCGAGCAGGTCGAGAAGGACTTCGTGGCCGCCACCGGCGTCCAGCTGAAGGTCGTCGACGCCTCCGAGCGCTTCCTGGACGCGCTGAAGGGCGTCTCCGACCCGGAGCAGAAGCGCAAGATCATCGGCCGCGAGTTCATCCGCGTGTTCGAGCAGGCCCAGGCCGAGATCGTCGCCGAGGCCGGCGAGCACGGCGAGTCGGTGGACTTCCTGGTCCAGGGCACCCTGTACCCGGACGTGGTGGAGTCCGGCGGCGGCGAGGGCACCGCCAACATCAAGTCCCACCACAACGTCGGCGGCCTGCCCGAGGACCTCCAGTTCCAGCTGGTCGAGCCGCTGCGCAAGCTGTTCAAGGACGAGGTCCGGATGGTCGGCCAGGAGCTCGGCCTGCCGGACGAGATCGTCCAGCGCCAGCCGTTCCCGGGCCCGGGCCTGGGCATCCGGATCGTCGGCGAGGTCACCAAGGAGCGTCTGGACCTGCTCCGCGACGCCGACGCGATCGCCCGCGAGGAGCTGACCGCGGCCGGTCTGGACCGCGAGATCTGGCAGTGCCCGGTCGTGCTGCTCGCCGACGTCCGCAGCGTGGGCGTGCAGGGCGACGGCCGCACCTACGGCCACCCGATCGTGCTGCGCCCGGTCTCGTCCGAGGACGCCATGACCGCCGACTGGTCGCGCCTGCCGTACGACGTGCTGGCGAAGATCTCCACCCGGATCACCAACGAGGTCCGCGACGTGAACCGCGTCGTCGTCGACGTCACCAGCAAGCCGCCGGGCACCATCGAGTGGGAGTGACCGCTCCCGCCGGCCGCCGTGGCGTGATTTCGCACTGAGGCCGAAGCCTGAACGGCCGCGCCGTCGTTCCCGTAGTGGAGGGAGCGACGGCGCGGCCGTTTGCCGTGCGGGCGGCGCCCGTCAGGTGGGACCTCCCACCGAAAGCGGGCGGGAACGGGCAGAATGCGGACCGGACCTGTCAGGGAGTGGCGGGCGGTGAGGGAAGGTGTGAGGGATGTCGGAGGCCAGCAACCCGGTGCCGGCCGGGGGAGCGGCCGGTCGGGCCGAGCGGGCGGCACAGCGGAGGGCGTTCGCGTCGAAGTACGCGCTGCTGCCGCTGCGGCTCTTCCTCGGCGTCACCTTCGTCTACGCCGCCCTCGACAAGCTCTCCGACGCGCACTTCCTGGCCGGGGCGGGCGACCCGGCCTCCTTCGTCTCGCAGACCCAGGCCGCCAAGGCGGGCGGCAGCCCGATCGCCTTCCTGCTCGGCCCCGCCCTCGACCACCCCACCCTGTTCGCGCTCGCCATCGCCTTCGGCGAGCTGGCGGTGGGCCTCGGCACCCTGTTCGGTCTCTGGGGCCGGGTCGCCGCGCTCGGCGGCGCGCTGCTCAACCTCAGCCTCTGGCTGACCGTGAGCTGGAGCGTCTCGCCGTACTACCTCGGCAACGACCTGGCGTACCTGATGGCCTGGACCCCGCTGGTGCTGGCCGGCACGCCGTACCTGTCGGTGGACGGCTACCTGGCCCGCCGGGCCGGACGGGACCGCGCGCGCGGGCTGGGCGAGGACCACGTCAAGCGCCGGGCCCTGGTGGACGGCGGGATCGCGGCGGTCGCGATCGGTGGGGCCGGGCTGCTCACCGGCTCGCTGACCCGGACCTTCGGCCGGGACGAGCCGGCCGCCCCCAAGGAGTCGGCGGTCCCCAAGGAGTCGGCGGTCCCGGCCTCCGCCGCCCCGGCGGCGGCCCCCACGGTGGCCGCCGGGAGCGTGCCGGTCGGCGGTTCGGCCCAGGTCAAGGACCCGACCACCGGGGACGCCGTCTACATCGTGCAGCCCAAGGCCGGCCAGTACTGCGCCTTCTCCTCGGTCTGCACCCACTCCGGCTGCGCCGTGGACGCGCCGAAGAACGGCCGGCTGTACTGCCCCTGCCACGGCTCCCGGTTCGACGCCGCGACCGGCGCGGTGGTCAACGGGCCGGCGGTCAAGCCGCTGCCCAGGTACGCCGTCACCAAGGACGGGGACCGGCTGACCCTGGGCCCGCAGCAGGGCTGAGGCCACGGAGGCGGCCGCCGTCATTCCTCCCGGTCGGGCCGGCCGCGCCGGGCCACCGCCGCGACCGCGCCGGCCAGGCCGCCGACGCCGAGCACGATGAAGGCGACCGGGAGGACGATCCGCCCGTTCACCGACTGGTGGTTGACCGCCGCGATCAGGTAGAGCACGGCGATCACGGTGAACAGCGCGCCCGCGATCAGCGAGAACAGGTCGAGCCGGTGCTTCCTCACTGCTGGACCACCTTGATGTTGCCGAGCCCGATTCCGAGTTCGAGATTGAGGGTGCCCTTGGCCGGCTGCCCGTTGGCAGGGCCGATCAGGTAGTCGCGCCGCCCGGTGACGTCGCCCTGCCCGCCGGGGACGGAGACGTTGCCGAGGCCGACCCGCGCCACCACGTTCACCGTCACGTCGTCCGGCACGGTGACGGTCATGTCGCCGGCGCCGAGGTCGACCTTGGTGGAGAGGGTGGCCCCGGCCGGGTCGATCGCGGACAGGTCCAGCCTGGCGTCCCCGGCGCCCAGGTTGTACCGGTCGTGCAGGTCGGCCGCCGAGGCGACGGTCCAGTTGCGGTCGCCGACGGCGTTGCGCACCGAGTCCGGCGAGTGGCCGACGAAGGCCAGCGCCAGGGTGAGCAGCAGACCGGTCACCACCAGCCGGCGGGCCCGGCCGAACTTCGCGCCGACCAGCAGCGTCAGGCCCACCACCAGCAGGGCGGCGGCCAGGATCGCCGTGCCCCGCAGGGCGGGGTTGTGGTGGCCGCCGGAGGAGGCGCCCCAGACCGCGGCGCCGACACCGACCGCCAGCAGGAAGCCGAAGAAACCGAGCGCCGAACGCTCCCGGGGGCGCCGTACGGCGGCGGCCTCGGGGCGGCGCCGGGCGCGCTCCTTGCGCAGCGGGTCGCCCTCGGGCAGGTCGGTGCGCTGCCACCAGGGCTGGGCCGGGCCGCCGACGGGGGCCGCGGGGGTGCCGAACGGAGGGTGCGGCGTGCCGTACGGCGGGGTCGGGGCGGCCGCGGTGCCGCCGTACGGATTGCGCTCGGGGTGGCGCGGGTCCCAGAGGTAGCCGCCGGAGCCGGCGGCCGGGCCGGTGGCGTGCTCGCTCCGGACCGGCTCCTCCTGGTCCGGGCGCGGCCAGCGGTACTCCCCGCCGTCGGCGGCCGCGGGGCCCTCGGGCTCGGGGAAGTGCCGGTCGTACGGGCCGCCCCGGCGGCGCTCGCGTCCCCGGCGGCGGTCCGGGTCGTAGCGCACCGCCAGGAAGACCAGGCCGCCGAGCAGCAGCAGCGGGAACATCTGGTCGCCGTCGCCCATCGACGAGAAGAACACGCCGGTGCCGATCACCGTCAGCAGCACCGCGCCGACCGACTGGCCGTCCACCCGCCCGGTGAGCACCCGCTGGAGCTCGGTGCGCCCACCGCGGCCCTTGGCCTCGCCGTCGGTCGGGACGATCAGCCAGGCCAGGCCGTACAGGAACAGCCCGAGGCCGCCGGAGAGGCAGAGCACCACCGTGACGACCCGGAACACCACCGGGTCGATGTCCAGGTGCCGGCCGAGGCCGCCGCAGACGCCGGCCACCACGCGGCGGTGCTCGGCCCGGGTCAGCGGCGGGCGGTCCGGTTCCGGCGGGGCGGCGGGCCCGGCCTCCTCGATGCGGGGGTCCTCGGTCATGGACACCATCCTTCCGGCAGGGATGGGTCCGGCCCAACCGGGTCGACCCCGGTCCGTACCCTGACTTGTCCCTGATACGGGATGGGGACACACCCTGATGCGCCCGTGGGGGCACGCGTGGAACCATCGGTGGCGTGGCAGCCCCCGGTACCGATCCCCGATCCGTCGCCCCCGACCCCGCGCCGTCGGCCGGCGCCGACCCGAACGCGCCCGACGACGGGAAACCGCCCTACCGGCGGCTCTACCGCAGCCCGCAGGGGCGGATGCTCGGCGGCGTCGCGAACGGCCTGGCGGTGCACCTCGGGCTGCCGGTGCGGTGGGTGCGGCTCGCCTTCGTGCTGCTGTTCTTCGCCCAGGGGATCGGTGCCCTGCTGTACGCCGCGTTCTGGTTCGTGGTGCCGATCGGCATCGGCGAGCCCTCACAGCGCGGCGGCGCCCAGTGGGTGTACCTCAACGGCGCGTTCGTCCCGGCCTCGCCCGGGACGCAGGGCGGCCCGCTGAGCAAGGGCGGCGGCCAGGCGGCAGGCTGGCTCGGCCGGATGCGCCGACTGCTCCAGCACACCCTCCAGGGCGAGCCGGTGACCGCCCCCGTGGAAGGCGAGGAGGAGACCGCGCCGGCCGGCAAGGGCGGGCAGGGCGGACTCGGCCAGCTCTCCGCGCTGGTCATGACGGTGATCGGCCTGATCGCCCTGCTGAACGTGCTCGGCCTGCAGACCGCCAAGCCGTACACCTGGCCGCTGCTGGCGATCGGCGTCGGCGTGGCGCTGGTCTGGCGGCAGGCCGACGACTCGCGCTGGCAGCGCTGGTTCGGCATCGAGGAGGGCGAGAAGCGGCGCGGCGCCTACACCCGGGTCGGCGCCGGCGTGCTGCTCGCGGTGGCCGGCACCATCGCACTGCTCGCCATGCAGGGCAGCGGCTCCACGCTCGGCTCGGTGGTCGAGGCCTCGCTCGCGGTGCTGGCCGGCGTGCTGGTGCTGCTCGGCCCGTACGGCCTGCGGCTCTGGCAGGACCTCGGCGCCGAGCGGACCGCCCGCATCCGCGCCCAGGAACGGGCCGAGATCGCCGCGCACATCCACGACTCCGTGCTGCACACCCTGACCCTGATCCAGCGCCGGGCCGAGGACCCCAAGGAGGTGCTGCGGCTGGCCCGCTCGCAGGAACGCGAGCTGCGGCTGTGGCTGTACCGCCCGGAGGCCGCCGCCGAGGCCGCGCCGGACACCATGGCGGAGTCGCTGCGGGCGGCCGTCGCCGAGGTCGAGGACCGGCACGGCGTCCCGGTCGAGCTGGTGATCGTCGGCGACTGCCCGATGGACGAGCGGATCGCGGCACAGATGCAGGCCGCGAGGGAGGCGACCGTCAACGCGGCCAAGTACGGTGGCGGGGGACCGGTCCAGGTCTACGCCGAGGTCGAGGGGAGGACGGTGTCGGTGTTCGTTCGCGACCACGGGCCCGGCTTCGACCCCGACACGGTGCCGGAGGACCGGATGGGCGTACGGGAGTCGATCATCGGCCGGATGAAGCGCAACGGCGGCACCGCACGGGTGCGGCCGGCGGCGGGCGGCGGTACCGAGGTCGAGCTGGAGATGGAGAGAACGAATGACTGAGGCAGCTCCGGAGCGCACGGCCAGGGTCGTGCTGGTGGACGACCACCGGATGTTCCGGACGGGGGTCAGGGCCGAGATCGGCCGTACCGAGGTGACCGGCATCGACGTGGTCGGCGAGGCGGACGACGTGGACTCGGCGGTCCGCGTGGTCGCCGAGACCAGGCCCGACGTGGTGCTGCTCGACGTCCACCTGCCGGGCGGCGGCGGCGTCGAGGTGCTGCGCCGCTCGGTCGGGGTGATGGGCGAGCAGGGAGGGGTGAAGTTCCTGGCGCTGTCGGTGTCGGACGCCGCCGAGGACGTCATCGGCGTCATCCGCGGCGGGGCGCGCGGCTACGTCACCAAGACCATCACCGGAACCGACCTGGTCAACGCGGTCTTCCGGATCGCCGACGGCGACGCGGTGTTCTCGCCCCGGCTGGCCGGCTTCGTGCTGGACGCCTTCGCCGCCACCGACACTCCGCCGGTGGACGAGGACCTGGACCGGCTCACCCAGCGCGAGCGCGAGGTACTGCGGCTGATCGCCCGCGGCTACGCCTACAAGGAGATCGCCAAGCAGCTGTTCATCTCGGTGAAGACGGTCGAGAGCCACGTCTCCGCCGTGCTCCGCAAGCTCCAGCTGAGCAACCGCCACGAGCTGACCCGCTGGGCCACCGCCCGCCGCCTGGTCTGACCCGGGACCACCGAGCCCGCCCGTTCCGACGGCCCGTTCCGGTGCGGCCGATCGGGGCGGGCGGGCTTGTCGGTGGGTGGCCATAGACTCGATGTGCCATGAGTAGCCTCTTTGACGACCTTCCGCTCCCCGGTTTCGAGGCACCCGCCGCCGGGTCGAAGCAGCCCGCCGTGCCCCTCGACGAGGAGCCCCCGCCGTACGAGGACGACGTTCCGTTCGACGCGTACGAGGAGGCGATCCCGGACGGGCTGTTCCGGACCGACCACGCCGCCGAGGCGGAGCGGGACGCCTGGCACCGCAACGGCGCCGCGCGCACGGTGGTGGACCCGGCCCAGCTGCTGGAGGGGATGAACGACCCGCAGCGCGAGGCGGTGCTGCACGCGGGCTCCCCGCTGCTGATCGTGGCCGGCGCCGGCTCGGGCAAGACCCGGGTGCTGACCCACCGGATCGCCTACCTGCTGGGAGCCCGCGGGGTGCAGCCGGGGGAGATCCTGGCGATCACCTTCACCAACAAGGCCGCCGGCGAGATGCGCGAGCGCGTCGAGGCACTGGTCGGCCCGCGCGCCCGGGCGATGTGGGTCTCCACCTTCCACAGCGCCTGCGTGCGCATCCTGCGCCGCGAGTCCAAGCAGTTGGGCTTCACCTCCAGCTTCTCGATCTACGACTCGGCCGACTCGCAGCGGCTGATGTCGCTGGTCTGCCGCGACCTCGACCTGGACCCGAAGCAGTTCCCGCCGAAGTCCTTCACGGCGAAGGTCAGCAACCTCAAGAACGAGCTGATCGACGAGGAGACCTTCGCCGACCAGGCCGCCAACCCGATGGAGAAGAAGCTCGCCGAGGCGTACGCGCTCTACCAGCGGCGGCTGCGCGAGGCCAACGCGCTGGACTTCGACGACATCATCATGACGACGGTGAACCTGCTGCAGGCCTTCCCCGACGTCGCCGAGCACTACCGGCGCCGGTTCCGGCACATCCTGGTCGACGAGTACCAGGACACCAACCACGCCCAGTACATGCTGGTCCGGGAGCTCAGCGGAGGATCCGTCGCCGCCGCGCCCAGGCGCACCGTGGACGGGGACATGGTGAACCCGGCGGCCGGGCGGCTCGCCGAGGTGCCGCCGGCCGAGCTGTGCGTGGTCGGTGACGCGGACCAGTCGATCTACGCCTTCCGCGGCGCGACGATCCGCAACATCCTCCAGTTCGAGGAGGACTACCCGAACGCGACCACGATCCTGCTGGAGCAGAACTACCGCTCCACCCAGACCATCCTGAGCGCCGCCAACGCCGTCATCGAGCGCAACGCCAACCGCCGGGAGAAGAAGCTCTGGACGGCCGGCGGGCACGGCGAGAAGGTGGTCGGCTACGTCGCGGACGACGAGCACGGCGAGGCCCAGTTCATCGCCGACGAGATCGACCGGCTCACCGACAAGGGCGAGGCCAAGCCCGGTGACGTCGCGATCTTCTACCGGACCAACGCCCAGTCCCGCGTCTTCGAGGAGGTGTTCATCCGGGTCGGCCTGCCGTACAAGGTGGTCGGCGGGGTGCGCTTCTACGAGCGCAAGGAGGTCCGGGACGTCCTGGCGTACCTGCGGGTGCTCTCCAACCCGGAGGACACCGTGCCGCTGCGCCGGATCCTCAACGTGCCCAAGCGCGGCATCGGCGAGCGCGCCGAGGCGATGATCGACGCGCTGGCCGCGCGGGAGCGGATCTCCTTCGCCCAGGCGCTGGTGCGGGTCGACGAGGCGTACGGGATGGCCGCGCGCTCGGCCAACGCCGTCAAGAAGTTCAACACCCTGATGGCCGGGCTGCGCCAGGTCGTCGAGTCGGGCGCGGGCCCGGCGGCGGTGCTGGAGGCCGTCCTGGAGGAGACCGGCTACCTGGCCGAGCTCCAGGCCTCCACCGACCCGCAGGACGAGACCCGGGTGGAGAACCTCCAGGAGCTGGCCTCCGTCGCCCTGGAGTACGAGCAGGACCCGGGCGAGCGGCCGGACGCCGGGGAGGAGGGCACTCCGCCGGTCGGCTCGCTGGCCGACTTCCTGGAGCGGGTCGCGCTGGTCGCCGACTCCGACCAGATCCCGGATGCGAAGCAGTACGGGACAGAAGGAGGAAGTCCGGACGACGCGGCGGACGGGCAGGGCGTCATCACGATGATGACCCTGCACACCGCCAAGGGCCTGGAGTTCCCGGTGGTCTTCCTGACCGGCATGGAGGACGGGATCTTCCCGCACATGCGGGCGCTCAACCAGGTCAAGGAGCTGGAGGAGGAGCGCCGGCTCGCGTACGTCGGGCTCACCCGGGCCCGGGAGCGGCTCTACCTGACCCGCTCGGTGCTGCGCAGCGCCTGGGGGCAGCCGGCCTACAACCCGGCCTCGCGGTTCCTGGAGGAGATCCCGGAGACGCTGGTGGAGTGGAAGCGCACCGGTGCGGCGCAGGCGCCGGTCCAGCGCGGCTACTCCTCGGGCTCGTCCTGGGGCAAGTCCTCGTCCGGGGGCGGGAGTTCGCGTTCCTCCTCGTCGTCGGCGGCGTCGCCGAAGGCGGGCTGGGGTCAGTCGGCGCGGCGCGCCGGCAAGGTCGTGGAGCGCGAGGCCGTCTCGCTCGCGGTCGGCGACCGGGTCACCCACGACACCTTCGGGCTGGGCACGGTGGTGGGCGTGACGGGCGTCGGCGACCGGGCGCAGGCCACCGTCGACTTCGGCACGGAGGGGCGCAAGCAGCTGCTGCTGCGCTACGCGCCGGTGGAGAAGCTGTGACGGACGGTTCCGGTCCGCTAGGCCCTGTCCGGCCGGGCAGGGCCTAGCGCGGGTCCAGGCCGTTGGCGAGGAACCAGGGCAGCGGGTCGATCGGCCCGCTGCCCCCCGGCGGCCGGATCTCGAAGTGCAGGTGCGGGCCGGTGCTGTTGCCGCTGCTGCCGACGAAGGCGATCAGGTCGCCCTGCTTCACCGGTCCCTTGCGGACCTTGTACGCCCGCAGGTGGCAGTACCAGGCCTCGGTGCCGTCGGGCATCTTGATGATCGTCATGTAGCCGTAGAACGGGTTCCACTGGGTCCGGAGGGTGCCGTCGGTCACGGCGTAGACCTCGGAGCCGCCGTCCACCGGGAAGTCGATGCCGGTGTGCCGGTTGGCCCAGTGGGTGCCGGCCGCGCCGAACTGCTCGCCCAGGCCGTGCCGGGCGACCGGCATGGCCACCTTGGGCTTGGCCGGCTCGGGCGTCGGCTCGGCGGTGGGCTGTGCGGTGGGGGCCTCGGTGGGCTGGGCGGCGGCCAGCGGCTGGCGGGCGTCGCCGCGCGAGGCCTGGGCCTGGCCGCCGGCCGCGACCGCCTGTGCCGCGGCCTGGGCGGCCACGCCGTCCGCGGTGTCGTCCGCCGCGGCCTGCGGCGGTGCCGTCCGCCCGGCGGCCAGGGCGCGCTGCTGGTCGGCGTCCCCCTGCACCGTGATCGCGGCCGCCGCGGCCACGCCGAGCGCGGCCACCGACGGCAGCGCGATCCGCAGCAGTGCCGTCCGGGTGGCCGCCTTGGCGGCGCCGCGGCGCTGGGCGCGGGACTGCTCGCGGGCGGCGAGGCGCAGCTCCGCGCGGGTCGGACGGGCGGCTGCTTCGGGAGCCATCGGGGGCTGCCTCCTCGGTGGGCCTCGGACGTCGTCGGGCGGGGGAAAACAGCCGTGACTGTAACTCCAAGGCTGATGCCCCGGAAAACCCTCCGGTTGTCAAGGGGTCGGCCGGGCGGTCTGTGCGGAGGTCGCGGGAAGGAGGGGCGTGCCCGTCGGCGGCAGGGGCCGGAGCTGGGGAGCTGTGACTTTGCCCTCCTCTTGGGAGGTGGCACGGTCAACCGTGCCCGGTGGCGCTAACCTCCCCTCAGGTTGGTTATTGACCGTTAACAGCGCCGGCGGCCCACCGGGTCCGGTCGGATGGTGGACGACGAGGTCCAGCAGGAGGCAGTGATGAGTGTGTCGGGGCCGATCCGTGTGGTGGTCGCCAAGCCTGGGCTCGACGGTCACGACCGTGGTGCCAAGGTCATCGCGCGCGCCCTGCGCGACGCCGGTATGGAGGTCATCTACACCGGACTGCACCAGACGCCCGAACAGGTCGTCGACACCGCGATCCAGGAGGACGCGGACGGCATCGGGCTGTCGATCCTCTCCGGCGCCCACATGACGCTGTGCGCCCGGGTGCTGGAGCTGCTGAAGGAGCGCGACGCGGCGGACATCAAGGTCTTCTGCGGGGGGATCATCCCGGACGAGGACATCGCCGAACTCAAGGCGATGGGCGTCGCGGACATCTTCACCCCGGGCACGCCCACCCGGGACGTGGTCGCCTGGGTCGAGTCGAACCTGCGGGCCGGCTGATCCACGGCACGCCGAGCGGGCCGGTCCGGCGGACGGACCGGCCCGCTCGGCCGTGCTCGGCCCGTCCGGGTCGGCCCGTCGGGCTTGGCCCGTCCGGTCAGCCCGCCAGCTCCGCGAGCATCGCCGCCCGGAAGCGCAGGGTGCCGGCCAGCCGGGCGAAGGTCTCGGACCAGGCGGAGTCCGGGGCGGCCCCGGCCGCCAGCTCCTCCACCGCGTCCGCCGACTCCGGGGCGAGCGCGCGCTCCGTCATCCCGAGCACCCCGCTGTGGCTCCACGGGTACGCCCCGGAGCCGGCCGCCCGGGCGAGGGCGGCCACCACGGCGGTGGACAGCGGCGGCGTCCACGGGGTGGCGCAGGCGCCGAGCAGCTGGAAGGCCTCGCCCAGCCCGTGCACCTCGATGAACGCGGCCGTCCAGGCGGCCCGCTCCCCGGGCGGGAGGACGGCCAGCAGTTTGGCCGGAGCGCCGGTGGTGCGCGGGGTGCGGACCCGCCCGCCGCGCCCGGGCGGGACCGGGGCCGGGCCGAGCAGTGCCCGGGCCCAGGCGGCGTCGCGCTGGCGGACGGCCGCTCGCGCCCAGGCCTCCCGCAGGTCGTCGGCCCAGCTGCTGCTGGTCTCGTCGATGCTGTCGCCGACCCGCAGGGCGAGCAGCCGCTCGGGCGTCAGCCCGGTGCTCCGCGACCAGGCCGACAGCGGCGCGGCGGCCACCACCTCGCCGAACCACCAGGCCCGTTCGCCGCGCCCGGTGGGGGACTTGGGGGTGATTCCGTCGCGCTGCATCCGGGCGTCGCACTCGACGGGCGGGGTCACCAGCAGGTGGGTGCCGGTGTCGGCGAGACGGACGGCGGCCCGCGCCCGCTCGGCCATCCGGTGGGCCAGCGCGGAGCCGGGCAGGGTGGAGAGCAGCTCGGCGGCGGTGGCCCGGACGTTCTTGCTGCGATCGCCGAGCGCGGCCTCCAGGAACGGTTCGTCGGCGGCGGACAGGCTGTCCTGGAGGGCGTCCAGGAAGAGCAGCCGGTCCTCGGCGCGCTCGGTGGACCAGGTGCCGCGCAGCAGCTCCAGGCCGGCCGCGGGATCGCGGCGGCGCAGCTGGGTCAGGTGGGTGACCCGCTCGGCGAACAGGCCCTCGTGCCAGATCCGGTCGTCGGCGGGCCGCTCCGGCGCGTCGGGGGTGGTGGCGGTGCGCAGCACGAACCGCCAGTCGGGATTCTGCTCGGCCAGCCAGCGGCCCAGCGGCCCGGCCAGCGCGACGGCGTCGGGGCGCAGTTCGCTGCGGGCGCGGGCGGCGTCGAGCAGGCCGGGCACCAGCGCGGCGGGCGGGCGCACGCCCCGGGCCCGGGCGGTGGCGAGCCACTGCGGCAGCAGCTCGGCCAGGTTGGCCAGGGTGCCGGCGCTGCCGCCCGTCCGCCCCGAGAGCAGTACGGTCAGCCGGCGGGCGGCCGGTTCGGGCAGCTCCGGGCGGGTGTCCTCGGCGGCGGGCGGCCCGGGTGGGCCGGCGGCCGGGACGGGCAGCGCGCCGGCCCGGCGGCGGACGGCGGCCAGCGCGGCGAGCTCCAGCAGCGCGGTGGCCGGGTCGCCCTGGTCCACGGCGTCGGTGAGCGGCAGGGCGGTGGCCGGGAGCGGGCGGCGGTCGGTGCCGAGCAGGGCGCTGGTGTGCAGGGTCTCCCACGGGTCCTGGGTGGTCGTCATTCTCGGTGCTCCTGGCGTGTCGTGGGGGTTCCGTCAGGCCCGGTGAGGGCTGCGAGGCGTGCTCTGGGCCCTGTCCGGCCCTAGGGTCCGGTGAGGCCGACCGGGGGCCGGCCCGAGGCCCAGGCGGTGACCGGGGCGAAGCCCTGGTGGCCGTACTCGCCGAAGACGGTCAGCGGGCGGCCGGTGGAGACCGCGGCCAGCCGCCACAGGGCCGGCTCCGGGACGGACGAGGTGCGGACCGGCACGGTGTGGTGGCCGTCCGTCAGGTACCAGCCCTCCGGGGCGCGGACCGGGACGACGTCGGTGAGCACCGTCGGCCAGCTGTCCAGCCACGGGTCGTCCGCCACGGCGGTGCCGTAGCCCGCCACCGCCTCGGCGACGGTCAGTCCGGCGGGCGGCTCGGCCGGGCCGGGCTCGGGGGTGCCGTACCGGGTGCCGACCGCGGCCCGCAGCGGGCGGGCGCCGGGGTGGAAGGCCATGTCGGCCTCCAGTACCCGGCCGGTGGGCAGGGCGAGGTCGGGGGACTGGCCGGGGCGGCCGAAGGCGAGGAGCAGGGCCGGGCGGCCGGTCTTGGCGCCGCGCAGCCAGACCCGGCGGGTGGTCAGCCGCTCGTCCGCGCCCCCTTCCATCGGTGCCGTCCGGGAGCCGAGCACCAGCCAGCGGTCCCGGACCGTCGGCCCGGCCAGCAGGCCGGCGGTGTCCAGGGTGTAGCCGACCCGGCTGCGGACGGTGGCGGCCAGCCCGTCCGGCAGCTCGTCGACCCGGGTGGCGGCGGTGGCGAGCAGGTGCAGCATCGCGTACTCCTCCAGTAGCCGCTCCTGCGGCAGCGCGTCCAACTCCCGTACCAGGGTGGCCAGTCCGGACGCCTTCGCGTCGACCATCCGGGCGGCGACCTCCTCCCAGGGGCCGGCGGTGGACTGGTCGGCCAGGCCGTGCCGGACGCGGTCGGCCAGTCGCAGCCGCAGTTCCGCCGCGCCGGCCGTGACCCGGGCCGCGCGGTCCTCGGCCCGGCGCCGGGCGGCCGCCGGATCGGCCGGGCCCTTCGCGGCCTTCTCCGCCCGCTCCTCGCGGGCGTCGAGCCACTGCGCCGCCCAGTCGGCGGGCTCACCGGCCGGGACGTCCCCGGCGGAGCCGCTCCACAGCAGGAGGAGCCCGAGCGCGTGCTTGCACGGGAACTTCCGGCTGGGGCAGCTGCACCGGTAGGCGGGCGTGGCGAGTTCGACCGCGGTGCGGTACGGCGTGCTGCCGCTGCCCCGGCACTCGCCCCAGACCGCGGCGCCGTCGGTGCCGGTGCCGGACCACGGCGCGGACGAGGAGAACGTGCCCGCGGCCTTCCGCGACGCGGCGTCAGGGGCCAGGGACAGGACGTGTTCGGTGCTCCAGCGTTCCTCCATGCGACCGACGGTAGGCGGCGGCACTGACAGCGGCTGACCGTCCGTCCGGCGTTGTCAGTGCCCCGGTGCAGGGTGGTTCCCACAGGCCGGGACGCCGGCTCCCCACCCTGCCGCCGGGGCACCCGTGTGCCCGGTGGCCGACCCGAAGGAGCCCGAGATGACCGACGTTCTGCGGCAGCACGCCGAGGACGCCTTCGCCGGTGAACTGGCCGCGCTGGCCGCGCAGGACGACCGCCCGCGCCCGGAGCGCTGGAGGCTCTCGCCGTGGGCCGTGGCCACCTACCTGCTCGGCGGCGAACTGCCGGACGGCACCCGGATCACCCCCAAGTACATCGGCCCGCGCCGGGTCGTCGAGGTCGCCGTGACGACCCTGGCGACGGACCGCGCCCTGCTGCTGCTCGGCGTGCCCGGCACCGCGAAGACCTGGGTGTCCGAGCACCTGGCCGCGGCGATCAGCGGCGACTCCACGAGGCTGGTGCAGGGCACCGCCGGCACCCCCGAGGAGGCCGTCCGGTACGGCTGGAACTACGCCCGGCTGCTCACCCACGGCCCCAGCCGGGACGCCCTGGTGCCCTCGCCGCTGATGCGGGCGATGGCCGACGGCACGATCGCCCGGGTCGAGGAGCTCACCCGCATCCCGGCCGACGTCCAGGACAGTCTGATCACCATCCTGTCCGAGAAGACGCTCCCGATACCGGAGTTGGGCGCCGAGACGCAGGCGGTGCGCGGCTTCAACGTGATCGCCACCGCCAACGACCGCGACCGCGGCGTCAACGAGCTGTCCAGCGCGCTGCGCCGCCGCTTCAACACCGTGGTGCTGCCGCTACCGGGCTCGCTGGACGAGGAGGTCGACATCGTCACCCGCCGGGTCGACCAGCTCGGCCGCTCCCTGGAACTGCCCGAACTGCCCGGCGGCGCCGAGGAGATCCGGCGGGTGGTGACCGTCTTCCGCGAGCTGCGGGCCGGGATCACGGTCGACGGCCGGACGAAGGTCAAGACCCCGAGCGGCACCCTCTCCACCGCCGAGGCGATCTCGGTGGTGACCAACGGACTCGCCCTGGCCACCCACTTCGGCGACGGAGTGCTGCGCGCCGGGGACGTGGCGGCCGGCATCCTCGGCGCGGTCGTCCGCGACCCGGTGGCGGACCGGGCGGTCTGGCACGAGTACGTCGAAGGGGTGGTGCGCGAGCGCGACGGCTGGAAGGACTTCTACCGGGCCGCCCGCGAGGTGGCGGTATGACGGCCGCCGAGGTCGCCCTGCTGGGCATCCGCCACCACGGCCCCGGCTCCGCCCGGGCGGTGGCCGCCGCGCTGGCGCGGTGGCGGCCGGACGCGGTGCTGATCGAGGGCCCGCCGGAGGCCGACGGCCTCGTCCACCTGGCCGCCGAGAAGGACCTCGTCCCGCCGGTGGCCCTGCTCGCCCACGCGGTGGACGACCCGGCGAAGGCCGCCTTCTGGCCGTACGCCGAGTTCTCCCCGGAGTGGGTGGCGATCCGGCACGCGGTGGAGCACGACCTGCCGGTCCGCTTCATCGACCTGCCCGCCGGGTACGGCTTCGCGCCCGAAGCCCCCGCCGAGGAGGAGCCGGAGGAGCCGGACGGGCCGGAGGAGCCGGACGAGCCGGTCGCCGACCCGCTGGCGCTGCTCGCCGAGGCGGCCGGGCACGACGACCCGGAGCGCTGGTGGGAGGACGTGGTCGAGCACCGCGCGCCCGGTACCGACCCGCTGGCGCCGTTCGCCGCCGTCGCCGAGGCGATGGGCGCCCTGCGCGCCGAGGGCCTCGGCGAGTCCCGCCGGGACCGGCTGCGCGAGGCGTACATGCGTCAGCAGGTCCGCGCCGCCCGCCGCGCCGGGTACCGCCGGATCGCCGTGGTCTGCGGGGCCTTCCACGTCCCCGCGCTGGAGCGGATGCCGACCGTCGCCCACGACCGGGCGCTGCTCGCCGAGCTGCCGAAGAAGGTGCGCACGGACATCACCTGGGTGCCGTGGACGCACCGCCGGCTCTCCCGGGCCACCGGCTACGGCGCGGGCGTGCCGTCGCCCGGCTGGTACCACCACCTGTTCACCACCGACGGCGACCCGGTGCCGCGCTGGCTCACCCGGGCCGCCGAACTGCTGCGCGCCGAGGACCACCCGGTCTCCTCCGCGCACGTGATCGAGGCGGTCCGGCTCGCCGAGACCCTGGCCGCGCTGCGCGGCCGCCCGCTCGCCGGGCTGACCGAGACCCTGGACGCCGCCCGCGCGGTGCTCTGCGAGGGCTCGGACGTCGCCCTGGAGCTGGTCCGGGACCGCCTGGTGGTCGGTGACCGGCTCGGCGGGGTCCCGGACGCCGCACCGGCGGTGCCGCTGCGCCGCGACCTGACCAGGTTGCAGCGCTCGCTGCGGCTCAGGCCCGAGGCCGTGCCGAAGGACGTCGACCTCGACCTGCGCAAGGAGAACGACGCGGCCCGCTCCCGGCTGCTGCACCGGCTGCGGCTGCTGGGCGTGGACTGGGGCGTGCCCGCGCGTTCCCCGGTGAACTCGACCGGGACCTTCCGGGAGAGCTGGCGGCTGTGCTGGCAGCCCGAGTTCGCGGTCCGGATCGCGGAGGCCGCCCAGTGGGGCACCACGGTCGAGGAGGCGGCGACCAACAAGGCCGTCGGCACCGCCCGCGCCGCCGAGGAACTCGCCGAGCTCACCGGCCTGGTGGAGACCTGCCTGCTGGCCGGGCTGTCCGGCGCGCTGCCCGCCGTGATGCGGGTGCTCGCCGACTGCGCGGCCCTGGACACCGACGTCGCGCACCTCGTGGGAGCGCTGCCCGCGCTGGTCCGCGCGCTGCGCTACGGCGACGTGCGCGGCACCGACCACGGCGCGCTCGCCGAGGCGGCCTCCGGTCTGGCGGAGCGGATCTGCGTGGGGCTGCCGCCCGCCTGCGTCGGTCTGGACGCGCGGGGCGCGGCGGCGATGCGCGGCCGCCTCGACGAGGTGCACGGCGCGATCGGCCTGCTGGCCGGCACCGCCGTGACCGCCGGACCCGCGGCCGGTCCGGAGCCGGGCCCCGACGGCCCCGACGGCCCCGACCGCCCCGGCGACTCCGACGGTCTGGCCGGCCGCTGGGCCGCCGCCCTGCGCTCGCTGGCCCGCCGCGAGCCGACCGGCGGACCGGCCACCGGCGCCCCCGGGCTGCTGCGCGGCCGGGCGGTCCGGCTGTTGCTGGACGACGGCCGGCTCGACTCCGAGGAGGCCGGCCGACGGCTGCGGCTGGTGCTCTCCGTCGCCAACGCCCCGGCGGACGCGGCCGGTTGGGTCGAGGGCTTCCTGGCCGGCGGCGGCGCCCTGCTGCTGCACGACCCCCGGCTGCTCGCCCTGCTGGACGAGTGGCTGACCGGGGTGAGCGACGAGGCCTTCACCGACGTCCTGCCGCTGCTGCGCCGCACCTTCGCCGGGCTGGAGGCGGGCGTGCGCACCACCATCGGCGGCCGGGTCGCGGCCGGCCCGCTCGGCGAGCCCCCGGCGTTCCGGGCCCCGGCCGGCGAACTGGACCGGGCCCGTGCCGACGCCGCCGTCCCCGTGCTGGCGCTGCTGCTCGGCGTCCGTCCGACGATCCCCCGGCAGGCCGCCGGCCGCGACACCTGAAGCCGGCCGCACCGGACGCGCCTCCCCGGCCCCCGCCCCGCCGGGCACGCGCCCGCCGAGCGCCCGCCGCGGCACCCGCCCCATCGAACACCGCCCCATCGAACACCGCCCCACCGAACACCGCTCCACCCCCGCCGTACCCGACCCCTGCCCCGCCGCAGGACCCGCTGAAGGAGACGACGAGATGGCAGCGCCCACGACCGACGAACGGCTGCGCCGCTGGCGGCTGGTGCTCGGCGGCGAGGCTGGGGAAGGCACCGGCCGCACCCTGCGCGGCCGCGACGCCGCGATGGACGGCGCCCTCGCCGCGCTCTACCGCGGCACCCCCGACGAGGGCGCCAGGGCGGGCCGCGGCGCGCGCCGCGGCGCCGGGCTGGGCGGTTCGGCCCCGCAGGTGGCCCGGTGGCTGGGCGACATCCGCGAGTACTTCCCGTCCACCGTCGTCCAGCTGATGCAGCAGGACGCGATCAGCCGGCTGGGTCTGGAGCGGCTGCTGCTGGAGCCGGAGATGCTGGAGGCCGTCGAACCGGACGTGCACCTGGTCGGCACCCTGCTCTCGCTCAAGCACGCGCTGCCCGAGACCACCCGGGAGACCGCCCGGGCGGTGGTCGGCAAGGTGGTCGCCGACCTGGAGCGCCGGCTCGCCGACCGCACCCGGGCCACCGTCGGCGGCGCCCTCGACCGCAGCGCCAAGGTCAACCGCCCCCGCCACCGCGACATCGACTGGGACCGCACCATCCGGGCCAACCTCAAGAGCTACCTGCCCGAGCACGGCACCGTCGTCCCCGAGCGGCTGGTCGGCTACGCCCGCGCCCGGCGCGCCGTGAGGAAGGACGTCATCCTCTGCGTCGACCAGTCCGGCTCGATGGCGCCCTCGGTCGTCCACGCCGCCGTCTTCGGCGCGGTGCTCTCCTCGATGCGCACCCTGGACACCCGGCTGGTCGTCTTCGACACCTCGGTGGTCGACCTCACCGAGCAGCTCACCGACCCGGTCGACGTGCTGTTCGCCACCCGGCTCGGCGGCGGCACGGACATCAACCGCGCGCTCGCCTACTGCCAGTCCAGGATCACCCGTCCCTCCGAGACGGTCGTCGTCCTGATCAGCGACCTGTACGAGGGCGGCATCCGGGACGGCATGCTCAAGCGGGTCGCCGCGATGAAGGCGGCGGGCGTCCAGTTCGTCGCCCTGCTCGCGCTCTCCGACGAAGGTGCGCCGGCGTACGACCACGCCCACGCCGCGGCCCTGGCCTCGCTCGGCGCGCCGGCCTTCGCCTGCACCCCGGACGCCTTCCCGGAGATCATGGCGGCGGCCATCGAGAAGCGCCCGATCCCGCTCCCCGGGAGAGGAGCGTGACGGATTCACCCGGACGCGCTAATCCGCACGATCGGCGGACGGGGCGTCCGGCCCACCGCTCCGGGCCATCTGTGATGGTTCTCACCCAAGACGGGCAGGCCCCGGGGCGGAACAGGCCCGTCCCACGGGGATAACCTGCCAGACGGACGTGACGCGCGTGTTGATTGACGTGTGCGCCCGTGGCTGGGTGGGCCGCAAGGCCGTACCTCTGCGTACCCGCACCAGCCCCGACGACCCGCAGCGAAGATCCTGCCGTGGCACGCTCGTAGAGACACAATCCGCGACCACGAACAAGGACAAACACGTGGACCTGTTCGAGTACCAGGCGAGGGACCTCTTCGCCAAGCACGGCGTGCCCGTGCTTGACGGCGATGTCATCGAGACCGCCGCAGACGCTGCCGCCATCGCGGAGCGCTTCGGCGGCCGCGCCGTCGTCAAGGCTCAGGTGAAGGTGGGTGGCCGAGGCAAGGCCGGTGGCGTCAAGCTCGCCGCCGACCCGGCCGACGCCGTCGCCAAGGCCGATGCGATCCTCGGCATGGACATCAAGGGCCACACCGTTCACAAGGTGATGCTGGCCCAGACCGCGGACATCAAGGACGAGTACTACGTCTCGTTCCTGCTGGACCGCACCAACCGCACCTTCCTGGCCATGGCCAGCGTCGAGGGCGGCGTGGAGATCGAGGTCGTCGCCGAGCAGAACCCCGACGCGCTCGCCAAGATCCCGGTCGACGCCAACGAGGGCTGCACCCCGGAGAAGGCCGCCGAGATCGTCGCCGCGGCGAAGTTCCCGGCCGAGGTCGCCGACCAGGTCGCCGACGTCCTCCAGAAGCTGTGGACCGTCTTCATCAAGGAGGACGCCCTCCTCGTCGAGGTCAACCCGCTGATCAAGTCCGGTGACGGCAAGATCATCGCGCTCGACGGCAAGGTCTCCCTGGACGAGAACGCCGAGTTCCGCCAGCCCGAGCACGAGGCCCTGGAGGACAAGGCCGCGGCCAACCCGCTGGAGGCCGCCGCCAAGGCCAAGGGCCTGAACTACGTCAAGCTCGACGGCCAGGTCGGCATCATCGGCAACGGCGCGGGCCTCGTCATGAGCACCCTCGACGTGGTCGCCTACGCCGGTGAGAACCACGGCGGCGTCAAGCCCGCCAACTTCCTCGACATCGGTGGCGGCGCGTCCGCCGAGGTGATGGCGAACGGCCTGGAGATCATCCTGGGCGACCCCGACGTCAAGTCGGTCTTCGTCAACGTCTTCGGCGGCATCACCGCGTGCGACGCGGTCGCCAACGGCATCGTGCAGGCCCTGGCGCTCCTGGAGAGCAAGGGCGAGAACGTCTCCAAGCCGCTGGTCGTCCGCCTGGACGGCAACAACGCGGAGCTGGGTCGCAAGATCCTCGACGACGCCAACCACCCGCTGGTGCAGCGCGTGGACACCATGGACGGCGCCGCTGACCGCGCCGCCGAGCTGGCCAACAAGTAAGGAAGGGGACTTAACACCATGGCTATCTTCCTTACCAAGGACAGCAAGGTCATCGTCCAGGGCATGACCGGCGCCGAGGGCATGAAGCACACCCGCCGCATGCTCGCCTCCGGCACCCAGATCGTCGGCGGTGTCAACCCGCGCAAGGCCGGCACCACGGTCGACGTCGACGGCACCGAGATCCCGGTCTTCGGGACGGTCGCCGAGGCGATGGAGAAGACCGGTGCCGACGTCACCGTCCTCTTCGTCCCGCCGGCGTTCACCAAGGCCGCCGCGATCGAGGCCATCGACGCCGAGATCGGCCTGGCCATCGTCATCACCGAGGGCGTCCCGGTGCACGACACCGCCGCCTTCTGGGCGCACGCCGGTGCCAAGGGCAACAAGACCCGCATCATCGGCCCGAACTGCCCCGGCCTGATCAGCCCCGGACAGTCGAACGCCGGCATCATCCCGGCCGACATCACCAGCTCCGGCAAGATCGGTCTGGTCTCGAAGTCCGGCACCCTGACCTACCAGCTCATGTACGAGCTGCGGGACATCGGCTTCACCTCGGCCGTCGGCATCGGTGGCGACCCGGTCATCGGCACCACCCACATCGACGCTCTCAAGGCCTTCCAGGAGGACCCGGAGACCGAGCTCATCGTCATGATCGGTGAGATCGGTGGCGACGCCGAGGAGCGTGCCGCGGCGTTCATCGCCGAGCACGTGACCAAGCCGGTCGTCGGCTACGTCGCGGGCTTCACCGCCCCCGAGGGCAAGACCATGGGCCACGCCGGCGCCATCGTCTCCGGCTCCTCGGGCACCGCCCAGGCGAAGAAGGAGGCCCTCGAGGCCGCCGGTGTCAAGGTCGGCAAGACGCCGTCCGAGACCGCCCGCCTGGCCCGCGAGATCATCGCCGCCCAGGCCTGATCCCGCACCGCGCGTGACGAGCGCCCCCGCCCCTTCCGGGCGGGGGCGCTCGCCGTTTCAGCGCGCCTTCGGGTCCGCGCCGCAGGGCCGGGGCATCCACCGCGCGCAGGCCGCCGGGCCCTGCGGCGGCGCGGCGCCCCGGGCCGCGGTCGGCAGCCCCCAGCGCGAGGCCGCCCGCGGGTGCGGCTCCACCAGGACGGCCTCCAGGCCCGGCGCCGGGCTGCACCAGATGCTGGTGACGCCGCTCGGCGGCCCGCCGGGCAGCAGCGGCAGGACCGGTTCCCCGTCCTCCGCCGCGTCCACCCCGGCCGGGGGCGGTGCGACCGGGGGCGGTGCGACGGCATGTGGTGCGACGGGCAACGCGGCGGGCAGGCACCGTGCGGGCGCCGGCGGGGCGGGCGGGCGGAACAGCTCCGCCGGGCGCAGCCCCGCCAGGGTCGCCAGGGCCGCCCCGGCCACCGCCACCGTCAGCAGCGCCGCCGCGCCCGTCCGGCTCGCCGCCCGGAGCCCGTGCCGGGCCCGCAGCACCGCCACCGGCGTCCGGTGCGGCTCGGGGCACCCGCGCACCGCCGCCCGGTGCAGCAGCTCGCTCAGCCCGTCCGCGAAGCCCGGTGCCGCCGGGTCCGGCCCGACCAGCTCCGGCACCCAGTGCGCCAGCGCCGCCCGGGCGGTCCACACCCGCCCCTCGGCCGCCGTCAGCGTGGCCTCCACCTCCACCGCGACCGCCTCGGCCGGCATCCCCAGCCCGTCGTGCAGCACCAGCGCCCGGCGCTGTGGCCGGGACAGCCGCTTGAGCGCCTTCAGCAGCGCCCGGTCCCGGTCGGTCAGGCGGTCGTGGTCCGGCAGCACCGCCTGGGTCTCGTCGGCCGGGCGCACCTTGATCCGCCGGTGCGGCAGCGCCCAGGAGTCCGCCCGCCGGGGCCCGCCCCGGTGCCACGGGGACAATGCCAGCTCGCAGGCGCGCACCCGTACCCAGCCCTCGGGGTTCCCGGTGGCGGCCACCGCCTCCCAGCTCCGCCGCGCCCCGCCGAACGCCCGCCGTACGCAGTGCGCCGCGCGGTGGCGGCAGGCGGTCAGCAGGAACACCTGTTGCACCAGCCGGGTGTGCGCCGCCTCGTAGAGCTCCTCGAAGGTCGCCGCCGGGGGCTCCGCGTCGAGGTCGTCGTCCGCCCCCGAGGGCGCGGCGGCGGCCAGGGCCACCCGCCCGGGGCCGCCGGGCGTGGGCGCGGGTGCGGGGGCGTTGGTCGTGGTTTCTTCCCGGGCGGGTCGGGTGTCGTCGTTGCCGGTGGGTGGGGGTGTGGGTCTGGGGTCGGTGGGTGTGGCGGTGGTGTCCGGTTCCGCCTGGGCCGCCCGCGCGGGCGCGGTGCGTTCGGCGGGTTCCTGGGCGCGTGCCGCCGGCGAGGCGGCGGCCTTCCGCGCCGGCCGGGCCTTCCGGGCGGGTCCGGCGGGCGTGCGGTCCGCGGGCTCGGGGGCCTGCGGCAGCCCGCCCGCCGGGTCCGGCGCGGTGCGGGTCCGGCGCGGAGCGTCGTGACGGTGTGCGGCGGTGTCCGGGGGAGCCGTCGGTCCGGGGCCTCCGCCCGGCGGCGGCTGCGGCCGGCCGTGGTCGGCTTCGGCCACGTCTGCGGGGGCCACCGGTCCAGGGCCCGCGTCCGGGGCCGGTCGGCCGTCGGAGGCCGGGGCGCTCTCCGTCCGGGCGCGCCCGGTGTCAGGGGTGCCGCCGCGATTCCGGGGCGCCGTCGGCCCGCTCCCGCCCGCCGTCGCCGTCGCCGGGGCCGGGGCCGTCGCCGGGGCCGGGCCGGGGTCCGGGGGAGCCACCGGTCGCGGTGCGGCCGCGTGCTCCGTCCGGTCGGTGGGCGCGCACTTCGCCGCTCCGGCCCTGGGCCCGCCGCTCCTCCTGGCGTCCGACGGCGTGCCACCGCATGCGGCGGGGGAGTCCTGGCGGGGTTCGCCGGTCGGATCCGCGAGGCCCGCGCCGCCGTCCGTGACCCGCGGCGGCTGCGCGGGCTGGTCCGGGGCCGCCGGAGTTCCGGGGCCCGCCTGCGCCAGCCATACCGGCTTCACGAGCTCGTCCGCGACCGCCGGGACGGGCTTTCCGGTCCGTGTCCGGGTGCGTCGCCGCTTCCGGGACGTACCGCCGTCCTGGCCCGCCGGCGCTGCGCCCGTGACGCTCGGCAGCGAGCCGGCCAGGAGGGCGAGGGCCTCCGCCTCGGTGCGGGTGCCCAGCTTGCGCAGGGCGCGCTGGAGGTCGCCGCGGGCGGTGGCGGGGGTGATCCCGAGGGCGGCGGCGGTGGCGGGGAGGGAGTGGCCGGCCGCGAGGTGGGCCAGGGTCCGGGTCTCACCCGGAGTCAGCTTCCGCAGTAGGCGGCCCGCGTCGGTTCCGGCGTGGGCGGGTCCGCGGTGGCGCTCCGGGGTGGGGGAGTCGGCGGTGGGCGGCGTGGTCATCAGACGCTCCGGGCCGGGGCACCGGCGGCTTGGGGGCAGGGTCTGAAAATGCGCATAAGCCAATAATCTGGGACACGGCGGCGGTTTGGCGCTTCACGGAGCATGGCGAGTCGCCTTGGCACCATGTGGCGCATGACGCAGCTGATGGGCCGTCCGATCCTGGAATCGCCCGGCGAATTGGGCGGACGCCCCGCGCTGGCCGACCTGTTGGCGGGGGTGCGGACGGCGCTGGTCGGCCTGGCGGCGGTCGGGGCGCCGGTGCTCGGGCTCTGGGTGATGACGCCGTACGCGGACGACGGGGCGCCCGCTGTCACCCGGTTGGCGGGCATCCTGTGGTTGCTCGGGCACGGCGCGCCGGTGCTGCGCGGGGCGTCGGGTGCCCCGCTGACGGTCACTCCGCTGCTGCTCGGCGTGCTGGCCGTGGTGCGGCTCTACCGGGTGGGCGCCGCGGTGGCGGGGCGGCCGGGGCTGCGTTCACGCTGGGGCGGCCCGACGGCGGTGTGGGCGGGGTACTGCGCGGTGGCCGTCGGGGTGGCCCTGCACTGCGCGGGCGACGGGCCGTTCCGCAGCCGGGTGCTGCCGGACGTCCTGGTGGTGGCGCTGGTGGCGGGCCTGGCGACGGCGGCCGGAGCCCGTTCGGTCACCGTCCTGGACGCGCCGGCCGGCTCCCCGCTGGACCGTCTGCCGCCGCCGTACCGTCCGGTCGACGGCGCTCCGGTGGTCCGGGCCGCCGCTCTGGCGGCCGGGGCCGGGCTGGTCGCGGCGGGCGGACTGCTGACGGCCTGTTCGGCGGTGCTGGCCGCGGTGACCGGCGCCGGGCGCGGGTCGGCGCTGCTGGGGAGCGGGCCCGCCGCCCTGCTGGGGCTGCTGCTGCTCGCGGTGGCGCTGCTGCCGAACGCGGTGCTGTGGGGTGCGGCGTACGCGCTGGGCCCGGGCTTCACGGTGGGCCGCGGGACGACGGTGTCGCCGGCCGGCACGGCGCTGGGCCCGGTGCCGGAGTTCCCGCTGTTCGCCCTGCTGCCGGCGGACGGACCGGGCGGATGGCGGCTCGCGGCGTCGGCTCTGCCGCTGTTGGCCGGGGTGGTCCCGGCGGTGCTGCTGGGCCGTGCGGCGGCGGGTCTGCGCCGGCCGGCAGTGGCGGGGGGGGGGGGGGGGGGCCCCGGGGGGGGGGGGGGGGCGGGGGGGGGGGGGGGCGGGCGCGGGCGGGGGGGGGGGGGGGGGGGGGCGCCCCCCGGGCCCGCCCCCCCCCCCGCGACGGCGGTGGCCGCCCTGGTGGCGGCGCTGGTGGTCGGGGCCGGGGCGGTGCTGCTGGGCTGGCTCTCCGGCGGGGCGCTGGCGGGGGACCGGCTGGCCCGGGTGGGGCCGGTGCCCTGGTGGACGGGCCTGGCGGCGGTGGGCTGGGTCGCGCTGGTCGCCGTCCCGGGCGCCCTGCTGGTGCGGTACCGCGCGTTGGGCCCGGCGGGCGGCGTGGGCGCGTACGCCTGGCTTGCGCGCCGGGCGCGCCGGGGCGTGCTGGAGCTGCGCGCCAGTACCTACGCCCTTGTGCTGCGGCTCTCCGGACCGGGCGTCCGGGACACCGGGGACCCGGACCACGACGACCCGGACACGGACGACCCGGACCCGGACGACTGACCCGGACCCCGACGACCCCGACGACCCGGACCCCGGCACCCCGCCGGAACCGGACCGGGGCGCCCGACCGGGCCGGCCGGCCCGACTACTCGGCGTTCCCGGTGAAGTCCACGTACCACTGGGGCGCGTACCGGTCGCAGTTCTGGGCACCGACCGAGGTCAGCGAGTCCTGGACGCAGGTGACGTAGTCGCGGTAGTGGTACCCGAGGCCGATCACCGAGGTGGCGAACACGACGGTCATCGCACCGGTCAGGATGCCGGCGAGCGCGGCCGGGGTGAGCGGGTTCGGCGCCGTGGCACCCGGGTACGAGCCGTCCGGCCCCGAGGCCGAGGCCACGGCCGTGGCGGCGGTGGCGGCCGGGGCGGCGGTCTGGCGGGTCCGCATCGCGCTGACGCCCCAGACGATGCCGAGCGCCCCGATCAGCAGGGCGAGCCAGTGGAGCCCGGTGAAGAGGCAGACCAGCGCGAGCGGTCCGGCCAGCGCGGCGTTGCGGGCCTTGCGGTGGGCCGGGTTCGCCGGGTCGAGCCGGGGCGGCTGCGGGGCCGGCGGCCGCCGGCCGGGGCGGCCGTCGCCCCCGGGGCCCCACGGCGACGGCCCCTGCGGACGCCCTCCGCCCTGCCCGGGGCCGCCCTGTCCGATACCGCCCTGTCCGGAGCCGCCCTGTCCGGAGCCGTCCTGGCCGGGGCCGTCCTGGCCCTCGCCGCCCCAGGGGCTGCGCGGCTGCCACGGCTGGTCGGGGGCATCCGCCGGCGGCGGCGCGAAGGGGTTGCGCTCGCCGGTGTCGTCGCCGCTGCTCATGGGTTCGGCCATTCCTTCTCGGTCGGGTCTCGGTCGGTCTCAGTTGGTCTCGGTCGGGCTCGTTCGGAGGTTCTCGCGTAGGAGCGGTCTCCCGCGCCCCCAATGATCCCGCAGCCGTCCGCCGGTCCACGGGCGGCCTGGGCCGCGGGTCCGGTCGGGGCCGGTACGGCCGGGGGCAACTCCGGTGCGGGAGGCCGGAGGAGATCCCCGTCTCAACTACGCGCGTAGCGCCGCCGGGAGGGTGCGGAGGCCGTCCGACCAGCCGTTATCGTGGTGACGGTCAGCAGCCCACAGAGGTTCCCCGGGGCCCGCGTCGCGGCGGGTTTCCCTGGAGTTGCCCCTCGCTCGACCTGCCGTTCGTAGTGGCCCCACCACCGGTGGACGTACCAGCGGACGGCGCCCGACCTACGGAGAAACGCGCAGTGGCCGCCGCCCCCGCCCAGCACTTCCCGCCCCGTACGCCCGGACCGGCCCGCCTGGTGGTGCTGGTCTCCGGCTCCGGCACCAACCTCCAGGCGCTGATCGACGCCGCCACCGATCCGGCGTACGGCGCCGAGATCCTGGCGGTCGGCGCGGACCGGGACGGGATCACCGGGCTGGAGCGGGCGGAGAAGGCGGGCCTGCCGACCTTCGTCCACCAGGTGAAGGACCACCCGGACCGGGCCGCCTGGGACCGCGCGCTGACCGCCTCCGTCGCCGAGTACCAGCCGGACCTGGTGGTCACGGCCGGTTTCATGAAGATCCTCGGCCCCGAGTTCGTCACCGCCTTCGCCGGGCGGATCGTCAACACCCACCCCGCACTGCTGCCCGCCTTCCCCGGCGCCCACGGCGTCACCGACGCGCTCGCGTACGGGGTGAGGGTCACCGGCTGCACCGTCCACCTGGTCGACTCCGGCGTGGACACCGGGCCGATCATCGCGCAGGGCGTCGTCGAGGTCGTCGACGCCGACCACGCCGATGGCGGCGAAGCGCTGCACGAGCGCATCAAGACTGTCGAGCGCAAGCTGCTCGTCGACGTCGTGGGCCGGCTGGCCCGCGAGGGTCACCGCATCGAGGACCGAAAGGTATGGATCCCGGCATGAGTGCCAGCTCCACCACCACGCCCGTTTCGGAGAACGTTCGTCCGATCCGTCGCGCGCTGATCAGCGTGTACGACAAGACCGGTCTGGAGGAGCTGGCCCAGGGCCTGCACGCCGCCGGGGTCGCCATCGTCTCCACCGGCTCCACCGCCGGCCGGATCGCCGCCGCCGGCGTGCCGGTGACCGAGGTCTCCGAGCTGACCGGCTTCCCGGAGTGCCTGGACGGGCGCGTGAAGACGCTGCACCCCCGCGTGCACGCCGGCGTGCTGGCCGACCTGCGGCTGGAGTCGCACCGCGCGCAGCTGGCCGAGCTGGGCGTCGAGCCCTTCGACCTGGTCGTGGTGAACCTCTACCCGTTCAAGGCCACCGTCGCCTCCGGCGCCACCCCGGACGAGTGCGTCGAGCAGATCGACATCGGCGGCCCGAGCATGGTCCGCGCCGCCGCCAAGAACCACCCCTCGGTGGCCGTGGTGGTCGACCCGGCCCGCTACGGCGACGTGCTGAAGGCGGTTCAGGAGGGCGGCTTCGACCTGGCCACCCGCAAGCGCCTGGCCGGTGCCGCGTTCGCCCACACCGCCGCCTACGACGTGGCCGTCGCCTCCTGGTTCGAGGACGGCTACGCGCCCAGCGACGAGCGGTTCCCGGAGTTCCTGGGCTCGACCTGGGAGCGGCAGAACGTGCTGCGCTACGGCGAGAACCCGCACCAGGGCGCCGCGCTGTACAGCGACGGCACCGGCGGCCTGGCCGGCGCGCGGCAGCTGCACGGCAAGGAGATGTCGTACAACAACTACGTCGACACCGACGCCGCCCGCCGCGCCGCCTACGACCACGCCGAGCCGGCCGTCGCGATCATCAAGCACGCCAACCCGTGCGGCATCGGGACCGGCGCCGACGTCGCCGAGGCGCACCGCAAGGCGCACGAGTGCGACCCGGTCTCCGCGTACGGCGGCGTGATCGCCGTCAACCGCCCGGTCACCGTCGCGCTGGCCGAGCAGATCGCCCCGATCTTCACCGAGGTCGTCGTGGCCCCCGGCTACGAGGAGGGCGCCCTGGAGGTGCTCACCAAGAAGAAGAACCTGCGGGTGCTGCTCGCCCCCGAGGCCCCGGCCAACCGCCAGGAGGTGCGCCCGATCTCCGGCGGCGTGCTGCTCCAGGACGCCGACCGGGTGCACGCCGAGGGCGACGACCCGGCGAACTGGACCCTCGCCACCGGTGAGGCGCTGGCCGCCGACGAGCTGGCCGAGCTGGCCTTCGCCTGGCGGGCCTGCCGGGCCGTCAAGTCCAACGCGATCCTGCTGGCCAAGGACGGCGCCTCGGTGGGCGTCGGCATGGGCCAGGTCAACCGGGTGGACTCCTGCAAGCTCGCGGTCGAGCGGGCCGGCGAGCGCGCCAAGGGCGCCTACGCGGCCTCGGACGCCTTCTTCCCGTTCGCGGACGGCCCGGCGATCCTGATCGCGGCCGGCGTCCGCGCGATCGTCCAGCCGGGCGGCTCGATCCGGGACGAGGAGGTCGTCGCGGCGGCCGCCGAGGCCGGCGTGACCATGTACTTCACCGGTGCGCGGCACTTCTTCCACTGATGGCGTGACGGAACGGCAGAGCGGCCCGGTCCCCTCCGAGGAGGGAGCCGGGCCGCTCCGCCGTGGGCCCGTGGGCCCACGGGCCGGTCAGTACTTCGGCCGGTTGAACCAGGTGACGGCGTCCCGGGTGCACACGCCGGCGATCCAGATGACGCTGATCGCCACCCACAGCACGGAGACGAAGAGGTTGGCCCCCTGGCCCTCCGTCGCGGCGAACGAGCTGAGCAGGCCGAGCAGGCCGAGCAGGGCGCCGATCGAGCCGTAGACGATGGTGGTGATCCGGACGCTGTTGCCGCCCTTGCCGAACTTCACCCCGAGGGTGATGGACAGCGCGGCGGCCAGTGCGGCCACGACGCCGATGACGGCCAGGACGCCGGCGGCGGCGTCGCCGATCGCGAGCAGGCCCTCGTCGCTGGTCTTGCTCTGGGCCATGGCGCCCTTGGTGGCCATGGCCCCGAGCAGGCAGAACACCGCTCCCAGCACCTGGGTGCCACCGACGATGAACAGCAGGACCCGGGCGGTCATCATCAGGCCCGGCATGGACTGCGGCGCGGCCACCGGCGGGTAGCCGTAGCCCACGGGGGGCTGTCCGTAGGCCGGGGCCTGCTGCGGGTAGCCGTAACCCGGCGCGGCCGGCGGGGCCTGCTGCGGGTAGCCGTAGCCCGGTGCGGCCGGCGGCTGGCCGTACGGGTTGTTCGGGTCGGGCGGGTAACTCATGGATGCCTCCGGGCAGTTACGGGGACGCGGGGACGGGACGCCGACGACCCGGTGCCGGTCGGTGAGTCGGATCACCTACCGGAAGGGGACGATAGCGGGGCGGGGTGACAGCCCGGCGGCGGTGACGGGCGCCGCGGTTCGGCAGAGTGGTGAGCGTCAGGGGCGCGGGGCGGCCGACGGGTACGGCGCGGGCGGGACGGTGCCCCCGCGGTCGGACTGCTCGCACTGCTGTGGTCGGCTCACTGGCTCTTTCCCCCGGATACGCCCCGCCGCGGGTTCCGTCGGCCCGTCACCGGGCCGGTCCACGGCGGGAATGCCCGGATATCGTCATCCGGACGGCGGCGCCGTGTCCAGCCGGTTCGCCGGGCGGGCCGAGACTGTGGCGCAACCGCAACGTGACGTGGGTCCCGGTAGTCGTTCGTTCACCCGGACGCCGTACTCGGGGGCGACGGGGACCGCCCCGCCGGGCACTCCCGGGCGGGCGCCGGTCGACCGGACGAGCCCTCGGTACGGCGACCCCCGGGGATCCGGGAGAATGGGGTCATGACTGCCCAGATTCTCGATGGCAAGGCCACCGCCGCCGCGATCAAGTCCGAACTCGCCGCCCGTGTGGCGGCCCTCAAGGCGAAGGGCGTCACGCCCGGCCTCGGTACCGTCCTGGTCGGCGACGACCCGGGCAGCCGCTGGTACGTGAACGGCAAGCACAAGGACTGCGCCGAGGTCGGCATCGCCTCGATCCAGCGCGAGCTGCCCGCCACCGCCACCCAGGAGGACGTCGAGAACGTCGTCCGCGAGCTCAACGCCGACCCGACCTGCACCGGCTACATCGTCCAGCTGCCGCTGCCCAAGGGCCTGGACCAGAACCCGGTCCTGGAGCTGATGGACCCGGACAAGGACGCCGACGGCCTCCACCCGACCTCGCTCGGCCGGCTCGCCCTGGGCATCGACGGCCCGCTGCCGTGCACCCCGCTCGGCATCGTCGAGCTGCTGCGCCGCCACGACGTCGAGATCGACGGCGCCGAGGTGGTCGTGGTCGGCCGCGGCATCACCGTCGGCCGCTCGATCGGCCTGCTGCTGACCCGCCGCAGCGAGAACGCCACCGTCACCCTGTGCCACACCGGCACCCGGGACCTCGGCGCCCACCTGCGCAAGGCCGACATCATCGTGGCCGCCGCCGGCGTGCCGCACCTGGTCAAGCCGGAGGACGTCAAGCCGGGCGCGGCGGTGCTGGACGTGGGCGTCAGCCGCAGCGAGGGCAAGATCGTCGGCGACGTGCACCCGGGCGTGGCCGAGGTGGCGGGCTGGATCTCCCCGAACCCCGGCGGCGTGGGCCCGATGACCCGCGCGATGCTGCTGAACAACATCGTCGAGGCGGCCGAGCGCCGCGCCGGCGTCTGACGACCCCAGGGACGGCGAGCATGACTGAACCGCGACCGGCAGGGCCCAGCCGCAGGGCGGTCAAGACCACCGGCACCCTGCCGCCCGAGGGCTCGGCCGCGGCCCTCGGACGCGACCACGCGCTGCCCGTGCGGCAGTGGCCGATCACGCTGGTGCTGCTGGTGGTCGGCGCCGGCCTCGCGGTCACCTGGTTCGCCGACTTCAAGGACGGCTTCAAGTACGGGCTGCTGATCCTCGGCTGCGGAGTGCTGCTCGGCGCGGTGCTGCGGCTGGTGCTGCCCGAGGTCGGGATGCTGGCGGTGCGCAGCCGCTTCACCGACGTCATCGTGCTGACCTTCCTGGGGGCCTCGATCGTGCTGCTGACCCTGGTGGCGCAGCCGAACCCGTGGCTCCAGATCCCGCTGCTGGACAACATCGGCCAGCTGATGGGCCGGCCCAAACACTGATCGGCGGGCCTGCCGCGGCCCCCGTCCGAGCCCCTGGAGTCCAGGGCCCGGGCGGGGGCCGCGTCGCGCCTGTGACGCATCAGCCAGGCCCGCACCCGCGGCGTAGGCTTCCCTTTGCGATAACCTGACGCCGGTCTCTCGATGTCGAGAGACCGTCCTCGGCTCCAGTGCGCCGGTGTGCCTGGGGCACCTGGCGATTTGCTGGAGAAGGTAGAAATGACTCGCACCCCCGTCAACGTCACCATCACCGGAGCGGCCGGCCAGATCGGCTACGCGCTGCTCTTCCGCATCGCCTCGGGCCACCTGCTCGGTGCCGACGTGCCGGTGAACCTGCGCCTCCTGGAGATCCCGCAGGGCCTCAAGGCCGCCGAGGGCACCGCCATGGAGCTCGTCGACTGCGCCTTCCCGCTGCTGCGCGACATCACCATCACCGACAAGCCGGCCGAGGCCTTCGACGGCGCCAACGTCGCGCTGCTGGTCGGCGCCCGTCCGCGCACCGCGGGCATGGAGCGCGGTGACCTGCTCCAGGCCAACGGCGGCATCTTCGGCCCGCAGGGCAAGGCCATCAACGACCACGCCGCGGACGACATCAAGGTCCTGGTCGTCGGCAACCCGGCCAACACCAACGCCCTGATCGCCCAGCGCAACGCCCCGGACGTCCCGGCCGAGCGCTTCACCGCGATGACCCGCCTGGACCACAACCGGGCCCTCGGCCAGCTGTCCGCCAAGACCGGCTCCCTGGTCGCGGACATCAAGCGCGTCACCATCTGGGGCAACCACTCCGCGACCCAGTACCCGGACATCTTCCAGGCCGAGGTCGCCGGCAAGCCGGCCTTCGAGGCCGTCGGCAGCGACCTGGGCTGGCTGGAGAACGACTTCATCCCGACCGTCGCCAAGCGCGGCGCCGCCATCATCGACGCCCGCGGCGCCTCCTCGGCCGCCTCGGCCGCCAACGCCGCCATCGACCACGTGTACACCTGGGTCAACGGCACCGCCGAGGGCGACTGGACGTCCATGGGCGTCGTCTCCGACGGCTCCTACGGCGTTCCGGAGGGCCTGATCTCCTCCTTCCCGGTCACCACCGAGGACGGCAAGTTCGAGATCGTCCAGGGCCTGGAGATCTCCGACTTCTCGCGCGCCCGCATCGACGCCTCGGTCCAGGAGCTGGCCGAGGAGCGCGACGCGGTCCAGGAGCTGGGCCTCATCTGAGCCCGCCCCGCACGGCTCGACCGGCGGCCCGCCGCGTCCCTCCCGGAAGCC